>JAJFMI010000174.1 GCA_021772235.1 Chlamydiota bacterium | reverse complement strand
CTATTGAAAATCGCTCAATATTAATAATATGGATCGATTTTCAATAGTTCAATCCCGTGGATTTGGCGCCGTTTTAGATTGAATAACTTTTGAATCGGTCTACTAGATTCAACTGCTTCCAAATTAAAAAAAATAAACAGTTTTTTTTATTTTTAGTTCGTATATAATAGATCCTGTAACTAAAACAACAGGACTTAAAACATGGAAAGTTTAGAAACAAGACTAGACAGCATCACAACTTTGGCTGAATTCAATACTCTAATTGGCAATGAAGTTCGTACAGGACATTCATTTATGGGAAAAAGAATCGTTCACGTAAGAGGTTCAAAAGGCTTTTTGCCATTGATGAGTCTATGGAGTAAATATATTGCACTAACAGAAAAAAATTCTGAACCTCTAACCCTACAAGATCGCGTAACTGGAATAGACGTCAAGAGTGCACTAAATAAAATTGAAAACCAAGAATCAACCATTAAAGCTCCAACGGGATTATTTGGAATGATCTACAAAATCGGCGTATATTTAAGACAATTCATTTTTAAAGACGGCAATACGTATGATTCTTGTTACAGACCAGATAACAATGATAAATTATTAGGATTTACTTATGATGAATATACAAATGTTATAGGAAACGCACCATATACTCTAGAATTCGATTCAGAACTAGAGCAAAAATCAAAATTTGAAATCAAACAGTCTACTTTTCTTGTTAATGAAAAAACATTAAGAGATCTAGCTAGCGATTTGTAAATCCTTCTATTAAGCCCTTTGTCTTGAAACAAAGGGCTTTATTTTACACATGAATTCAAAAAATATCTACACTTGCTCTTTTGCATTCGAGCGATCCATGTGGTAAAATAAATGGCATGTTGATCCTAGGCATTGAATCTACCTGTGATGAAACGGCTGCTAGCGTGGTGCGTGATGGGAAAGAAATTCTTTCACATGTTGTGCGTACTCAGACAGAAACACACAGGCCCTATCAAGGCGTTTTTCCCGAACTTGCCTGCCGCCAGCATTTTGATGTCATGCTTCCTATAATCGAAGAAGCGATGAAGTTGGCTGGGGTGACACCTCAAGACTTGGATCGTATTAGCGTTGCTTCAAATCCCGGTCTAATGGGAGCTATTTTAACTGGGGTTACTTGCGCCAAGACTTTGAGTTTAGCTTGGGACATTCCACTTGTCGGCGTCAATCATGTGGAGGCGCATTTATATGCGGCCATGATGGAGGCACCGCAACTTTTTCCATCGCTTGGTGTGGTGATTTCTGGTGGCCACACGCATATGTTGAAGATGAATGCGATTGGGGAATATGAACTTTTGGGAAAAACGGTTGATGATGCAATTGGCGAGGCGTTTGATAAAGTCGCAGCGCTTCTCGATTTGAGTTATCCTGGTGGTCCAGAAGTAGAAAAACTCGCCTTAAGTGGTGATAAGAATAAGTACCCTTTTAAGCGGGGTACTGTGAAAAAGTGCCCTCTTGATTTTTCCTTTAGTGGATTGAAGACAAATGTACTCTACACGCTGAAAGGAAAGGAGTGCCAGAAGAAAGCTCCAACGCTTTTAGCAGAGGACGAAAAAGCCCATGTGGCGGCAAGCTTTCAGCATACGGCTCTTTCTGATGTTGTGGGAAAATCTCTTAAAGCTGCGAAAGGTTTCGATTGTCAGGCAATCTATTTTGGCGGTGGTGTTAGCAATAACCAGTATCTGCGCTCCTTGATTCCCCAAGATATTAATGTCTTTTTCCCTCCAAAAGGGCTTTCACTGGATAATGCCGCCATGATCGCTGGCCTCGCTTTCCACCTCGAAACTGAAGAAAACCCTTTACGCTTGACCGCTTCACCTAGAGCAAAAAATCTTTATCCTTGTTAAAGAAGGGGTTTTTTCGGTATACTATTTTGAAAATAGAGGTATGAAAAATGGCTAAGAAGAAGGGTGGACGCGAGATCATTAAACTGAAGAGTACAGAAAGTACAGAAGTTTACTGGACACGCAAAAACAAACGTAACACTCCAGATCGCTTGGAGCTGAAAAAATACGACAAAAAGCTACAACGCCACACGGTCTTCAAAGAAGCAAAATAATTTGTTTGTATTCTCGTTCATACGAAAATATTTAGTACCTAGACGCAGACAGCTTTCCGTTTCGCTTATCGCGACAATGTCCATCTGCGTCATCTCTTTAGTTGTTTGGCTCACGCTTATATTTCTCTCTGTCACAGAGGGTATGGAGCGTGGCTGGCTCAAAAAACTGACTTCGCTAAATGCGCCTGTTCGACTCACTCCCACAAACGCCTACTACCAGAGCTATTATCATTTAATCGATCAGCTCTCCTACGCTTCCGGTTATGAAAGCAAGTCTCTGCGGGAAAAGGCACTTTCAAAGATGAGCGATCCTTACGATCAAGAGATTGATGCGCAGCTCCCCTACTTTTTGCCTCAGCCTGTAAAAAATTCCGATGGCAGTGTCAAAGATCTTGTTAAAGATACGCTTACTGCAATTAATGAGACAGGAAGTTGCCAAGCCTCGCCTTTTGAAATGACGGGCGGTCTGCTGAAATTGCGAATGGTCCATCCTGAATTTGATCTTCCTGGAGAAGAGCAGCAAAACTATCTCACGCAAGTCACGTACATTGGCTCTTTCCCCGAAAACAATCCCCGTCTTCCCGAACTTCTTCTTGCGCCTAAAGCTTCTGAAATCGACCACCTTTTTCACATGGCCGCTCTTTCAGGAGAGGGTGTTGTTGAAGATGAGGCATCTCTTGTTCGGAAAACAAGCCGAGAAAACTTTCAGGAACAGATTGAGCGCTTAATTGCCAATGTCTCTATCGACGAAATCACCACAACTTCCGAATGGGAAATTCCTCTCTCCCTACTGCCTGAAGCGGTGCCTTTTCACGGTGTCTACTCATCAAATCGCATTGAGCTCGCTAAAGAAGGCAGCCGAATTATTCACCGCCGTGGCAAATCGGTTTATGTCGATGGTAAAAAGTTGCATCAAAAAGTACATCTGCAGCTCGATCAGCCTCTTTCTTTTTCTGTTGAAGAGATTACTTACGAGGACCCTAAGCGCGTCTCCGATTTGCAACTCTATGTGCGCGCGACTCTCCAAGGAAAAAGCCTTCACGGGAATATCCCTTACCAGGATATTGCGATTGAGAAAATCACCGCCAAGCAAGATTTTGTTAAAGAACCTGAGCTCACACCTCCTTGGCCTTATCAAATTGGCAACAAAACGCATCTTCCCGATCTTTTTGAACAGACGCCTGTAGTCGTTGCAAAAAGCTATCAAGAGAGTGGTGTGCAAATCGGTGATCTCGGTTTTCTTTCTTATGGCGCGCAAACAACAAGCGGTGTGCAAGAGCAGCGCATTCCGATTTCTGTTGCCGGCTTTTACGATCCCGGTATTATGTCTATCGGAAATAAATGCATTTTTACCGATAGCGAACTTGTTTCAGCAATGCGCACTGCGAATCACTCTTACACTTTAGATCGCGCGCAATCTACCGGAATTCAAGTTTGGACACCTGATTTAGCTGGGGCAGACGCTTTTGCCGAAACGCTTCGTACAAAACTTGATGCGGCTGGCCTTGGACCTTTTTGGCAGGTGCAAAGTTTTCGCCAGTATGATTTTGCAAAAGACCTCCTGCAGCAATTTGAGAGCGACAAATACCTCTTTACGCTCATTGGTATCATCATTCTTATTGTCGCCTGCACAAACATCATCTCCCTACTTTCTCTACTCGTAAATGATAAAAAAGAGGAGATCGCGATTTTACAAGCGATGGGAGCGACAAAAAGAGACATCGCCGCGATTTTTGCTGGATCTGGTGTAATTCTTGGCTTGATTGGGAGTGTGATAGGAACTGTCTTAGCAGTTCTCACCCTGCACAATATCGATCATGTGGCAGAAATGCTCAGCTTCTTACAAGGTCATGAAGCATTTAATAGCGCTTTTTATGGGAACTCCCTTCCTAACGAGCTTTCTAAAAGCGCCCTCTACTTTATTCTCATCTCCACGCCGATTATTTCTCTTGTTGCTGGCCTCGTTCCTGCTCTAAAAGCGTGTCGCCTACAACCTTCTGAGGTGCTTAAATGAGCCTTCTGCAAGCCAAAGACATCAAAAAAATCTACAAAGGCCCCTCTGGCACGATTGAAGTGCTCTCCCGTTTTTCTCTATCTTTAGATCGCGGAGAAGCGATTGCGATTATGGGTCCTTCAGGCGTGGGAAAAAGCACTCTTCTTTCCATCCTTGGCACTTTGGAAAAACCCACTTCTGGCTACCTCGAAATCCAAGGAAAAAATGCTCTTAAAGGCGATCTCTCAAAAAGACGCAATAACCTCCTCGGCTTTATCTTCCAACGTTTTCATCTTTTAGAAGAGTTCACCACACTGCAAAACGTTCTTCTCCCTAGTAAAATTGCTGGTGAAGCAGATGAAAAACGTGCGCTCATGCTTTTAGATAAAGTTGGACTATCTGACCGCGCAAACTTCCTTGCAAAAGTTCTTTCAGGTGGCGAAAAACAGCGCGTTGCAATTGCCCGCGCGCTCATGAATGATCCCCAAATTCTTTTTGCCGATGAACCTACCGGAAATCTCGACTCTCACACATCTTCGCAGATCCAAGATCTGCTGATTTCACTCTGCCGTGAAATGAAAAAGTCCCTCATCGTTGCTACGCACGACGAAGGACTCGCTCTTAAATGTGATCGAGTTATTCAGCTAGAAAAAAAATAATTAGAAATTATTTTTTAGAATCATACAATAATATAACAATTTGAGAATACCATTGTTTTTCAATTAAAGGAGTTACTAAAAGCACTCTATCTGCAAAAGGGATACGCATTATTTCAGAATTGTTTAGTAAAAAATCAAGCTCGTTCAACCGATTATTTTCACAAAGATGCCTAAAAATAAATTTAAATGATTGATGGAATAAAGAATCATCACTAATTGAATTTAATAACAAAGCACCTTCAAATCGGTTTTTATTAAATAAAACCATGACACCATTCTCTATTAATGATGCCTTAATAGAAAACTTGTCTTCCAACTTATTAAGTCTGTTAAGTGAAGAATTAAAACTGCAATAATTTTTTTTATTTATGTATATATTCATTAAACAGTGAAAACTAAAAAAAACTCGATCATCATCATCATCTGAAATATCGATTAAAAAATTAAACATAATAATTTTTTTATTATCTGGTATTGATTCTTGATTTTTTATGTATTCAATGTGAACAAAATCTTTAGGAAACTGGCTCTTGATGTAAACTTTCTGCGCTTCTGTAAAGCGACCCGGTTCAACTAAACTATTTGGCTCTTCAACTTCATAATTCTCTTTTACTTTTAGAAGGATTGGTTTGTAGTTATCAGGCAAATACTTTATCAGTGTATCTATAATATGGGTGAAGTTTTCTCTATTTGTAGATTTTTCATTTTGAAGTATTACATCTTTCCATTGACGATTGACTTGCATAGCAGAAAATAAATTCTTACCGTCAAGGTATCTCAATATCTTTGATGTGATTTCTTGTGGTACCTCATCAAAGCCGCAAGCTTGTATTCCTTCCTGATTTCCAACTGATGCAGCCATTTCATCTCTTCCTATTTTTTATTAATTTTTTTCAGTTTCACGCTTATAGTATAAACAATTATAAACAACTCTGTTTTATTTGTATGTTTTATTGTAATGTGTTTATTTTCAATGCTTTATTATGACTGTATTTTTCGTGTTAATTTTCCCTAATATTGTTGCTATTCTTGATATAATTACAGATCTCATACGTTAATTACATAATTATTAAACTTAATTTTATGTATTTTTCGTAAACTATTGAAATGAAAGGTTTTCGGTCGCATGAAATCTTCAAATGTTCTATACTGGTTTCTTATGAAGATTACGATTGTAGGAACGGGCTATGTGGGCCTTGTAACTGGAACCTGTTTTGCTGAGATGGGTCACGATATTGTCTGTCTCGATATCGATGAAAGCAAAATTGCTATGCTAAAAGAGGGGCGGATTCCGATTTATGAGCCTGGTTTAGAAGAGATGGTCCGGCGCAATAGCGAGGCGAATCGCTTAAGTTTTTCTACGAATTATGAAGATGCTGTTGAAGACGCTGAGGCGATTTTTCTCTGCTTACCCACTCCAAGTGACGAAACGGGTGCGGCAAATACGGATTATGTTTTGAGCAGCGCAAGGGAATTGGCGCATTTTCTCGATGGTTATGTGGTGATTGTCAATAAATCTACGGTACCTGTCGGCACTGCAAATGCGGTGCGCGAGGCGATTATCCAAGAGAATTGTGATGCCGATTTTGATGTGGTCTCCAATCCTGAATTTTTAAAAGAGGGCTGTGCGGTGCAGGACTGCATGAAACCTGATCGTGTTGTCATTGGTTGCGATTGCCAAAAAGCTCTTAAGGCGATGCGCCGCCTCTACTCCCCTTATATGATGAATCAAGAACGCTTGCAGGTGATGGATATCGCTTCGGCTGAACTGACAAAATATGCAGCAAATGCGATGCTAGCAACGCGCATTTCATTTATGAATGAGATGGCAAATATCTGCGAAAAGGTGGGCGCAGATATCAATGCGGTACGCAAAGGGATTGGTTCTGATCAGCGCATTGGCAATAGTTTTTTGTATGCTGGTGTTGGCTATGGCGGCTCTTGTTTCCCAAAAGATATTCGCGCGCTCCAAGCAACGGCAAAGAATTTACATATAGATACGCCACTTTTAGAGGCGGTTGAGTCTGTGAACAAAAGGCAAAAAGAACGGCTTTTTTCTAAGATCAAGAGTCACTTTGGCCGGCTGGATGGTAAGACATTTGCCATTTGGGGTCTCTCTTTTAAACCTGATACAGATGATATGCGTGAAGCGCCTTCAATTGTTTTAATTGATGCTCTTTTAGAGGCGGGCGCTACTATAAAAGTTTATGATCCTGTTGCGATGGAAGTAGCACGAGAAATTCTTTCTGGTGTTCTCTTTTGCGAAAATGAATTGGATACGGCAAAAGATGCTGATGCGGTGATTTTAGTGACGGAGTGGAAACAATTTCGCTTTGTCGATTTAAAAAAGGTTCTTAAGGTAATGCGTGGCACTGCTTTTTTCGATGGGCGTAATCAATACGTGCCGGAAGAGATGGCAGGCTTAGGCTTTTATTATGAGGGTATTGGAAAATGGATTGGACCGAATGCGTTGATCAACGCCTTAAAGGCTGGATCGAAAGTTCCGGCGCCAGTGGCGAGCTAAAACAAGCGGCCGAGTATGCGCTTTTTTCCGGTGGAAAACGCATTCGCCCACTCTGCACTTTAGCTCTTTTGCAAGATTTGGGCGCGGAGCCAGAAGCGGGTTTGGATGCGGTTTGCGCCTTAGAGCTTGTTCACACTTATTCCCTGGTTCATGATGATCTTCCCTGCATGGATGATGACGATTTTCGCCGCGGCAAGCCTTCACTCCACAAGGCTTTTTCTGAAGCTACTGCTGTGCTCACCGGCGATTTCTTTCTCACGCTTAGTTTTGAGATTTTAGCTGGATGTGGGATTCCTGCTCTTGCTAGTATTTTGAGTAAGGCTGCCGGTGCGCGGGGTCTAGTCGAAGGGCAGATGATGGATTTAACGCATTCGGGTGATTATGTTTCCTGCAGTCTGCTTAAAACAGGGGCCCTTTTTTCGGCTGCTTTTGCTTTTGCTGGGGCGTTAGCAGGAAAGCCGATTGATCCTTTTGCGCGGCTAGGCGCCCAATATGGCTTGATTTATCAGTGGCTTGACGATTTAGAGGATGGTGACACGTGTGTGGAAGATATGTCAGGCGAGGTAGACGCGTTTTTAGAGGCGATTACCCCTTTTAAGCAATTACAAAAAGTTTTAAAATACCCAAATAATGTACCAAGTTTCTAAACGAATTTTCGACTCTTGTTTTAGTCTTATCGTTCTGGTTTTGGGAGCGCCGCTTCTCCTTATTATTGCTTTGGCGATTAAGTTGTCCTCAAAGGGGCCAGTGTTTTTTGTTGCGCAGCGCGTTGGAAAAAACTACCAAACTTTTTCCTGTTTTAAATTTCGCACGATGTATGTTGATGCAGAAAAACGCCTTCTAACTTTGCTGCAAGATCCAGAAAAACGCAGGGAGTGGGCGCTCTTCCACAAGTTTAAAAACGACCCCCGTGTCACTCCTCTGGGGCGTTTTTTACGTAAAACTTCTCTCGATGAATTGCCACAGTTTATTAATAGTCTTTTAGGTGATATTAGTGTTGTGGGGCCGCGTCCGCTTTCAGCACGCGGTTCTAAGGAGGAGGTAAAGAAGGTTTTGGGGAAATTTAGCGATGAGATTTTATCTGTGAAGCCTGGGATTACCGGTCTTTGGCAGACGTCAGGAAGAAATAATGTCAGCGTTAAAAGAAGGCAGCTCTTAGAGCTTCGCTATGTGCGCCGCCGCTCTTTTCTTCTAGATTTACGTCTCATTATCAGAACGGTTCCCGTCATGATTTTTGCCAAAGGCGCTTACTAATGCGTAAGGTTTTGCCGCTTGTTTTGACTCTGCTTAGCTTTATTTTATTTCCTAAGGTTAAACTTACGTTTATTGCGCCTCTATTGACTTTATCGGCGTTAACTTTGGACACCTCAAAAGTTTATCGCTACGCTATTTTCGGCGGTATTCTCCTCGATTTATTGAATAGCGAGTACCGCTTTGGTTTTTTTACGTTTTCCTGTCTCTTTGCTACGTGGGTGGTTCATTCACAGCGGCATAATTTCTTTGCTGATAAGTTATGGGGTTTAGCTCTTTACACCTCTCTCTTTTCTGGCGCAAAAATTCTTTTTGAAATTATCGCACTGGGGATTTTCTCATCTCTTCCCCCTTTCACTTGGAAAGGAATCTTCTCAGAGTGTATCATCATGTCTGTAGTGGATGGCTTTTATGCCTTGCTAATTTTTACAGGGCCGCTCTATCTCGCTACCATAATTGAAAAACGCTATATCCGATGGAAATACCAAAAATCTTAAATACAGCTATCTTAGCCGCTCTGCGAGGTGGAGAGATTTTACGTCGCGGTTTCGGCACGGTTTTTGAGGTCTCTTCTAAGGTGGGCAAGCACAACTTGGTCACTGAATATGATATGCTTGTAGAAGATGAGCTAATAGAGTTTATTCGCACTCGCTTTCCTGAGCACAATTTTTTGGCGGAAGAGGGTGGCGTAAATGGCGAAAATGAGGATGTGGTGACTTGGATCATCGATCCACTCGATGGCACGGTCAACTTTGCGCATAATATTCCGATGTTCGCTGTGAGCATTGCGGCGAGTTTTAAAGGTCAGATTTTGGCAGGTGTTGTCTATAATCCTATGGTAAATGAGCTTTTTACTGCCGAAAAAGGAGGAGGCGCTTTTCTGAATGGCAGTAAGTTAAATGTAACCCGCACTTCAACTCTCTCTGATTGCATCGCTGCCACCGGTTTTCCTTACAATACTTATGAAAATCCTCTCCACTGCATCGATCATTTTACTTATATGGCAAAGCTTGGTATTCCTTTGCGAAGAATTGGTTCTGCCGCCATTGACTTGGCCTATCTTGCTGCTGGTCGCGTTGACTGTTTTTGGGAGGTCTCGCTTAAACCCTGGGATTTTGCTGCGGGAAAATTGCTGGTTGAAGAGGCGGGCGGAGTTTTGACGGATTTCAAAGGAAAACCTTACGAAAAAATTATTGAAGGCCCCATTATTGCGAGCAATGGCGCTGTTCACAAGCAACTAGTTAAGCATTTTAAAGATGAAAATTATTGATGGAAAGGCGTGTGCCGATCTTATTTTAGAAGAGGTTAAAGCAGAAATCGCACGTTTTAATGCGCGTCCAGGTTTAGCATTTATTTTGGTGGGTGATCAGCCCGCTTCAGAAACTTATGTAAAACGCAAAATTGCAGCATGTGAAAATGTGGGCATTGCTTCATTCGATTGCCGCTTGAGTGAAGGGGTTTCAGAAGCGGAGCTCCTTGCGAAAATCGATGAGTTCAACCAAGAATCCGATATTGACGGCATCATTGTTCAGCAGCCTCTCCCCTCTCATATATGCACAACTAAATTGATTGCTGCTATCGATGTGTTAAAAGATGTCGACGGTTTTCATCCCCTCAATGTAGGACGACTTCTTCTTGGAGATGAGAGCGGTATGATTTCTTGCACACCTCTTGGAATTATAAAGCTTTTGGAGCGTAGTAAAATTTCTGTTTCTGGCAAGGAAGTTGTAATCGTTGGTCGCAGCAATATTGTCGGAAAACCTCTAGCGGCACTCTTGATGCAAAAAGGACGTGACGCAACTGTTACAGTGGTGCATAGCAAAACAAAAAATTTGGCTGAAGTTTGCAAACGCGCTGATATTTTGATTGCGGCTATAGGAAAACCTAAATTCATTACAGATCAGATGGTCAAAGAGGGCGCTGTCGTGATTGATGTTGGCATCAATCGCGTTGATGGAAAACTTGTTGGCGATGTCGACTTTGAAAAAGTTGAAAAAATCGCTTCTAAAATTACTCCTGTTCCCGGAGGAGTCGGCCCGATGACTATCGCAACCCTACTAAATAATACATGGCAAAGTTACAAGCGGCGGCACTCGCTCTAGTCCTCTTTACTTCCTGCGAAAAGAAAGAGGAGCTGGCAAGTTTTACGGGATTTGCGATGACAATTCCCTACCAAGTGAAGGTGGGCGATCCAACGAATTCTTGGCAGAAAAAGAGGGTCGAGCGCATTCTTGCAAGTGAATTCGCAAATATCGATCGCACCGCCAACCACTGGAATTCTAAATCAAAACTCTCCCAGTTCCACGATGGCAAAATCGATAAGCCAGAGGAACTGAAGAAGCTTTTCGCTTTAGCAAAACAGGTGCAAGAGATCTCAGAAGGACGTTTTGCGCCAGAAAAAGGGGCTGAGATCCAGCTCTGGAAAGCACATCTGGAAAATAATAGTCAGCCTTCAACGCTAGAACTTAAAGAAGCACGCGAAAAGATCTATTATGATTTGGATGGGATTGTGAAAGGCTATGCTGTAGACTGCATCTCTAAAGCCCTTAAAAAGGAAGGGTTTAAATCAATTTATGTGGAGTGGGGAGGAGAAATCTGCTGCGTGGGTGAGCATCCAGCGGGGCGTCCCTGGAAAATTGCGGCGGGCTCGCGCATTTTAGAAATAACCAACTGCGCTCTTGCCACAAGTGGTGATAGCGTGCAGCGCTGGGGCGATAAAACACATATTTTTTCTCCTGAACAAGGAGCGATGATCTCGTGCAAAAAAACGATTCGTAATGTAACGGTACAAGCAAAAAGCTGCGCTGTTGCCGATGCGATCGCAACGGCCGCCATGCTATATGACAATCCTGACGAGCTAAACGAATTTATTAAACGCGCAAAGATGCGCTTTGAAGGTATTTATGTATACGACGATCTTTTGTGATTTAGGCAATGTGGTTCTCGACATCTACCCGGATGTAATGTGTGACAAGCTAGGAAAATTAACAGGGCTTGGTGGAGAATTCATCACGGAACTTCTATTTGAGAAAAAGCTGCTCGACCAGTATGAGTCAGGAAAAATAACAACAGAAGGGTTGTGCAAACATCTGAGCGATCTCTCGTCGCGTAAGCTGGAAATTGCGGAAGTCGCCCACCATATGAGTCATGAAAATTCTCGCCCACGACCGGGTATGGTAGAAATTCTGGAAAAAATCAAAGAAAACAAGATTGAGCTGATAGCTCTTTCCAATACGAATGAGATTCATTTTGAATTCAATCGGGATACGGGAAATTACATGCATCACTTTGATGACTTGGTGCTCTCTTATGCTGTTGGCGCAATAAAACCTGATCCGAAGATCTATGCGCATGCATTAAAAACAGCCTCTTCGACTCCTGAGAAGTGTCTATTTATTGATGATTTAGAAGAGAATATAAAAGGGGCTCAAGCTGCCGGTATCCATGGTCACCATTTCACCGGCCAAGAGCCCCTTTATCGATGCCTTAAGTCACATCGTTGCTTGTGATCGAAACTGTTCCATTTTGAGAAGCAATTACACCACCTTGCTCAGAAACACCTTCTGCGGGCTCATCTCCTTGCGCGGTACCAATAACGGTTACATCTCCATCAACTGCGTCAATTAGAGAGCCTACACCAATTAACAGAACACCATTGTTCAGTGAAACAGCGTCAGCGCCTGTTCCAGTTACAGTAATATTTGCTGCTCCTGTTGCTAAAACACTTCCTTTTACTTCACAACGAACTCCTTGGTTTTGGCTTCCTGTACCAGCTGCAACACCAACTAGAGTGGTGTCTCCATCTACTGATGAGATATCAGAACCGTTTCCGGAAATGATGATTCCATCATTATGATCGACGCCGGGTCCGCCTGTTCCTGTAACAGCTACTGTTGCAGTGCCAGTCGAAGAAATTTTCGCACCTGACTCTAATCGCACACCCATTTCGCAGATGGAAGTTCCATCACCATTTCCCGCACCGATTACAGAAATGGCACCCGTCGCAGAAGTAATTAATGAACCATATCCAGAAATAGAAACACCATGACAGTTAGCAAGCCCTGGAGCTCCAGTACCATCAATTGTAATTGTACCGTTCGAGTCTATGTAAGAGCCAATCTCAAGACGTACACCTTGGCCGGTAGAACCCGTTCCTGCTGCTGTACCAGTTACATCAATATCACCACTTGTCGATGTGATTCGTGAATTTGTTCCTGAAAAGATGACTCCCATGTTCCAGTCTGTGCCGCTACCAGCAATACCAGTGCAGACAACATTTCCAGTCGTGGTAATGACTTTTGCGCCACTTTCAATACGAATACCCTGATTGCTTTTTCCTGTACTTGCGCCACCTGTTCCGTTAAGAGTAACTAGACCAGTTTCACCCAAGATTTGGGCATTTCCACCAGTGAGATAGAGACCAGAATTATTATCAACTCCAGCACCGCCTGTACCTGTTAAAGTAATTGTTCCTGCACCTGTAGTAGAAATTGTTCCGTTCGAAACACGAATGCCACTTGAGTCTGAAGTACCTGGGTACCCAATACCTGTTAAATTCACATTCCCTGCAGTAGAACCTAAAATGCAATCTCCTAAAAGAATTCTTCCTACTGTTGATCCAGACTGGTTTCCCTGCGATACAGTGATATTCCCTCCCGGGCAAAAGATCCGGCTGTTGTTATACATTTGGAAAAAGGCATTCCCACTTTCGCGGTCTGCACCAATTGCATTTGCATCGTTGATCAAAGCTGTGAAACTTCCGTTATTCAGTTGCAAGTCTGCGCTAGCGGTAAAAATAATAGAACGCCCTGCTTGTAGAGTTAAATTTGTTCCAGAGGTAGTTGCGAGAACGGTATCACCAAATGTGATGTCGGTATTTGCTTGCAGAACAACGGAAGCAGAATTCAAGGCTGTCTGAAGATCAGCTCCTGAAATTGTAACGCTTCCTGTTGGATCTGATGCAAAAGTATTACCTGATGCAGAATCTGTACCAAGCGGTGAAACCGTAATATATTTTGGATCGAGGAAAAACTCTCCTGATTTCCCATAAGGCGCTTTTAAATCAATTGCACCGCGGTAAATCATTTCTCCTTTTGAACATAATCCAAGACGACCGCCATTTCCCTCAAGCCCTGCTCCGCGCGCTAAAATTTGCGCACCGAAGAATTGCTCTTTATTTGACTGGATAGAAATGGTTCCGCCGTCTCCTTCTACAAGGGCATCAGCTTTTATGAGTGCTGCAAAAGCGCCATTTTTCTTTATCACCTCGCGCATCTCTTCTTCTGATAAATCTCTTCCGGAGTAAATCGTTTCACCACCGCTGACAAGAGTATCGTAACTATGAACTGCAGAAGATAAGAAACAACGATCACTAAAAATATTTACATGTCCTCCACCTACTTCACCGCAGACGTTGACAATAGCACTATTTGTGAAAGTTACCTCTTCACCTCTTAGAGTAACCGTTCCACCACAGTTTCCTTGTCTTGCAAAAATTTGCCCCTCATTAAGAAGGAGACCTTCTTTGGCATTCAATTCAATATTTCCCTTCAAACCCTCTGCAAAAACTGCCCCTGTATTGACAATCTCCATAGAGTCAATTCGAACATAGTTGGCATGAATTGTTCCGCTGTTATGCACAAATCCTAGAGCAGTAGTCTCTTCATTATCAATGCCGATCACAACTTCTTCCCCCGTAGCAAGCCAAAGCTCTTCACCATTCAAATCACCTGTTGTCTCAACTTCCTTTCCGAATACATAGAGATTGCCTTCATTAGCTTTTAAACTACCCGAAATTTGTACTGCTCCACCTTCGTTTGTGAATTTCCATATTTGATCAGATAAAAAGCTTTTGTCTGTAATCATGTGCGAGGAAGCGATCACACCTGATCCCGTTACCTCACCATCAATTTTTAAACCCGCAGGACAGCAGATAAGAAAATTCCCATTTGCCTTGATTTTTCCTGAAATATGAACAGGTTCTTTGCTTAATATTCGAAGTAATCCCCACGATTCATTACTTTTTTGCTCAATTGAAAGCGTCTCTCCACGAGCTAAAGCAAAAAAGTTGCACTCAATGATTCCATCATCACTGATCATGAAAATACAATCACCTTGATTGCCATTTTCCACAAATTCAAATTCACCATTTAATATGCGACTCTCTTCCAACTCAACTGAGTGAAGAGTACTCCCTAGTAAAAGGGCAACCGCACTGGCAATCAGCTTCTTATTCATGTGTTCCTCCTGGGTTCACAAATATTCATTTAACACTTGGAAACACATTACCAAATCTTATTTTTCATTTGCAAGACTCTTAACCAGATTTTTTTGTTGCTATCTGCTAAACTCAAGGAGAAATGAGAAAAAAAAATGAAATCACTAGCACCATCCGCGTGCATCCAAGAGGATTCGGGTTTGTTTTAGTAGAAGATGGAGACGATATCTTCATCCCCAAACCGCATATGGCCACAGCCGCAGATGGCGATACCGTCTTAGCAGAGATCAGCGCGAAAAAGACAAGTAAAGGCCCCGAGGGCCGAATCCTTAAAATTGTAAAACGCAACCGCAAAGACATTGTTGGCATAGCCCGCAAAGTCAATAGCGAAGAGGCTGAAATTTTCGTACCAGCATTGGGACAAGAAAAACAAGTTTACATATCCAAACCGAAAGGCATTAAAGCAGGCGATCGCGTTTTAATGGGGGTAAGTGAGTGGAAAAAAGACATCTTAATCTGTGAGCTTAAAAAAAACATTGGTCCTATCACAAATGCACTCCTCGATAATGACGTAGCCCTCCTTGAACATGGCCTCTCATCTACTTTTCCCAAAGCGGTAGTTGCTGAAGCAAAAAAATTCGGTAAAGAAGTTCCTTCTGGCGACAAAAAAAATCGCCGCGATCTCACAAAACAACCCTGCGTTACAATCGATCCCACCACCGCAAAGGACTTTGATGACGCGCTCTACGTAGAAAAAACCGCTCAAGGCTACACCCTTTTTGTGCATATAGCAGACGTTTCCGCCTACGTCACATCTGGATCACCTCTTGATACCGAAGCAAAAAGGCGCGCAAATTCCACCTACCTTCCCAAGCGATGCATCCCCATGCTTCCAGAAGAACTCTCCAATAACCTCTGCAGTTTAAAAGAGAACGTCGACCGCTTAGCTGCAACCGTTGAGTTACACTTAGATGAAAGTGGCGAATTAAAAGACCACGAAATTTACCGCTCCGTTATCTGCAGCAAAAAGCGTTTTACGTATGCTGGAGCACGCGAAGTCTTAGACGGCAAAAAAAAGAGTCCGCACAAAAAAACACTTGAGCAGATGAAAAAACTTTGTGCCTTGCTCAAAGCGATACGCAGAAAACGGGGCAGTGTTGACCTCGCCATGCCCGAACTCATTTTAGAAATTAACGACAAAGGCATTCCCACATCCTATCGCCTTGAAGAGTACGACATTACCCACCAAATGGTGGAAGAATTCATGCTTAAAGCGAATGAAATCGTTGCCGGCACACTCATTAAACGCGGAGTGAAAAGCATTTTTCGCGTCCACGATACGCCTGCTGAAGACAACTTAGAGGACTTTTACGCTGTTGCTCGACTGCTTGGATTCCCCCTCACAGCGACACCTACGCCTGAAGAAATCCAGAAACTTTTCGAAGCTGCCCGCGGCACGCCGCATGAAAAGCAGATCTCTGTTGCCTTCATACGTTCTATGAGACTCGCAACCTATTCCCCCGACAACATCGGTCACTACGGACTCTCACTCGAACATTATACACATTTTACAAGTCCGATACGCCGCTACAGCGATCTCATTGTGCATAGACTTCTCTTTGACAAGACCCCACCTGAAAATGTCGAGCAAATCGCAACACACCTCTCTGAACAAGAGCGCCTCTCTTTCCGCGCAGAATCGGGAGTACTCTCCTTAAAAAAACTCCGCCTACTTGATCACCTGCATAAAACAGAGAAACGGGTTATCTTCGATACACTTATTTCAAAAATCAAACCCTTTGGAATGGTGCTTTCCATAGAACCCCTCATGCTTGAATCATTCATTCACATCTCAGAAATAGGCTCTGATTACTACGTCTTCGATCCCAAAGAGGGTGATCTTCGTGGTGAACGTACCGGCCGGCACTTTATTCCCGGCTCCAGCATCAAAGCTCAGCTCCTAAAAGTCGACCTGATTGAACAGACAACTTCGTGGAAAATCCTTTAAGTTATTCTGACTAAAAAAGAATACTCCACCAATAAATTTGGGCATTCGGGTATACTGAACTCATATGAAGAAATATTTTATTACGGGAATGGTCATCCTCCTTCCCTTAGCAGTTACTATTGCCATCATCGCGTTCATTGTCAATTTTTTAACCCTGCCATTCATCGGCATGGTCACCGATTTTCTACGCAATACCGGCATCGCCAACCGCGGCTTTTTATTTTTAACACCTGAGCAACTCATCCGTTACGGCTCGCAACTCATTATTATCCTTGGGATCTTTCTCTTTACGATTATCCTAGGGATGATCGCCCGCTGGTTTTTGTTTAAATCCTTGATCAGCCTGAGTGATCGTATTTTGCACCGCATTCCGCTTGTCAACAAGGTTTACAAAACAACGCAAGAAATAATAAAAACACTTTTTGTTACCGATAAAACAAGCTTCCAGCAAGTAGTGATGGTACCATTTCCCAAAGAGGGCAGTTACGTATTGGGATTAATATCACGCGAATCACCACAAACCTGCTCCGACGCAGCTGGAAAAAAACTTTTTTCCGTACTCATTCCTACAACTCCCAACCCTACAACAGGCTTTTTACTCATGTATGGAGAAGACGAGATAAAATATCTTGATATGAAACCAGAAACTGCAATAAAATATATCGTCTCCTGCGGCGTCATCACCCCAGAACACCCTGTTAAAACATGAAAAAATTCTTCCTAACAGGCTTAGCGACATTATTACCGCTAACAGTCACACTCATCATCGTCATCTGGCTCATTAAACTATTGACAGCCCCCTTTGTCGGCTTAGTGGAAGACTTCTTTCATCAGTACGATGCACAAATCTACAAATTCATCGAACACAAAGAACTTTTTGTCTGGACCTCTCGAATAATCGCCCTCTTCTTACTCGCTCTCTTTATTATGTTACTTGGATTTTGCACCCAGAAACTTTTTCTCGGCTACTTTGTGAACCTCACAAACCGTATCTTCGAGCGCATCCCCCTCGTGCGCTTCATCTATCGCACAACAAGAGAAGTGAGCCAAGCCGTCCTCACCAAAACCGAAAACATCTTTAAGAGCGCCGTACTAATAAAATTCCCTCATGCAAAAGCACACGCCGTCGCTTTTAAAACCGCACCAGCCCCTGAAGAAGTGCGCAAAAAATTAAGCGCCCTCAAAGACGTGCACTCCGTTTTTATTCCTACAGCCCCCCACCCCATTTCTGGCTTTTTAGTAATGATGGAACATGAGCAAATTGCCGAACTCGACATGAAAGGCGATGAAGTCCTGAAGTTTCTCGTCTCTTGTGGCCTCTTTGACCCAAAGGAACAGAAGTGAAAATAGTATTTATTACCATCCAAAATCCGCAAGAGAAACTCAAAAGCATACTGAGAGTTTCCTATAAACATTTTGAAAAAAAAGAACCCCTGCTTTTTTTAGCCCCAAACGACAAAGCAAAAGAATATATTGATACACTGCTCTGGAAAGAACCCGTCGGCTCCTTCTTGCCACATGTAGCAACAGATCGCCCAACAGAAGAAATCATTGCCATCACCTGCCAACCAGTAAATCCCAACGAAGCGCGCGCCGTTTTCAACCTCACAGCTCACCCAATAGACAATTCTAATATTTCCTTTACGACTGTTTATGAGTTCGATGACCGCACCCAGCCAGCAGTTTCAAAATCGCGTTATAAAGCCTACAAAGAAAAAGGTTTCCAAATCACACTCACCTCTTGAATAATTTACTCACCTTGCTTATAATCGATATAAAGATTGGAGAATTTTCATGACACGCATGAGTAAGAAAGGAGAGCGCCGTCATCGCTCACCCCGCAAACGTCATTACAACGCAGCGGAAAAGACAGGACCCAAAAAGGACAACCTCCCAAAGGGCTACCGCGAACACACAAATAACATCGCCGAACAGGGAGATGTTTTGACCTTTATTCCAGGAGGCACAAATGTCTAGACACAGCAGTTACGGAAAGAGCGGCAAAGGCGGAAAAAAACGCAACGTGATCAAGCGCTTTGAGCGTATTGACGTATTGCGCGCACTGGGACGTTGGAAAGATGGCGAAAACAAACGCGTCACCAACCTACCAAAAACACCCGTCAAATAACATTGCACGTTACTATTTACGATTCACAGCAGGCGCTAGAACTTGATCATAAAAAAGTTGAGCGCCTGGCTAAAACCTTCCTGGAATGGAAAAATATTTTACCCCAAGAAGTTATCCTCCATTTCGTCGATAAGAATCGCATCTGCACCCTCCACGCCAAATACTTTTCCGACCCCTCCCCAACAGATTGCATCACTTTTCCCATAGATTCCCCCACAGCAAAACCCTGCATCGTTCTTGGTGAAGTGTTCATCTGTCCGCAAGTCGCCATAGAAACTGCCGAAAAACTTGAAGAAGACCCCTACCGAGAATGCGCCCTCTACATCGTCCACGGCCTTCTTCACCTACTCGGTCACGAAGACGAAACCGAAGCGGGCCGAAAAACCATGCGCCTAGAAGAGAGCACCGCTCTCGAATACCTTTCAAAAGAAGATTGCCTCTTGCAAGAGTAAACCCAACTGTGCAACAATCCCCCCATGATTGCACATTATAGTTTACACATTCCAAAATGCGTCCTTTATAAATAC
>JAJFMI010000173.1 GCA_021772235.1 Chlamydiota bacterium | reverse complement strand
TTGCTCTGCCACTCATCAGGAGAAACATCGTAGCCATATTTATGGATGTAGCGTTGTGAAACAACTTCACTTTCGCGATTCCGGTTGCTATTGTCGTGACAACCAGCTAATGCCAAAAGTGTGAATAGTGAAAGCATTTGCTTTTTCATGAATTACCTCGAGAAATCGTGTTTGATTTAAGCATTACGGATTTTGTGCTAAATATCAAGTGTTAATAATAGCTGAAACAACTTGATGGAAGGATGCAGAAAAATATAGGTAGTTTAGTTCAAAGAGAAGTTCAGAGCCTTTTTGCATCCATGTCGTCTTTGGGAGTTTAAGAGGTGTTTTTGGTCTCGTAAAAGGCTTGATCGTATGAATGAGTCCGATAATTCCAAGGGCGATCGCAATGTAATTTTTTTTGTTTATGTGTGTAGGGTGATAGTCCATAAAATCTTCATATAAGTCATATGCTCCCATTTCTTTTATATTCTGTTTGATTTTGTTCAGGACCTTTCCACGAACTTGTTGAATTCCGTAAGAGACAGAGGCAATACGAGCTTTTTTTTCTTCAATTGTTAGTGTGTCTGCATCATCGTAGAAATCTCTTAAGTCAGCAATCTTTTGAGTATATGCTGGTAAGGATTGTTGGATGATTGGAAGAATGAAAGCTGGAATAAAAGGATAGAGAAGTGCTGACGCAAAGAAGCAGCTAGCCACGTAGTGAATTGCTTGAGCCTCATTTGTAAGTTGACATAAGCTCTTTTTGAGAAGAATTGCGGCAGTGAAAAAAGCAAGGCTTCCCACGATAATTTTTTTTGCAGTAATATTTTTTTCTTCTGTATTTTTTGACATGGGGCTGTCTGGGACATAATTTTCAGCTGCGTCAAGAATGGCTTGGTGGTTTTCTGGTAATAAGAGATGCCTGCGATAATGTCCTGCAAAAGGCATGTCACTAATAGCGATCGTTGTATCAACTTCGGGTGCTAAATAAGAATGAACAAGTTTTGTTATAGGAATGAAGCGTAAGCTTAGGGAAAAACAGGCCCATCCTGCTAAACAAAAAGAGGTGTTGGTTACGCGTTCTTTTAACGTTTTTCCTGTAGCGTTGGGGCAGGAGAGAATTGCAGCGATGATGGTTGCTTTTGCAAGTGATTGCAGAGAGGGGAAAAGCAGCGGTGGTGACGGCGGTCTATCCGTTTGTGTATGAATCGCAGGAAGCAAAGAAACTAAATCATTCATAATTTTTTTACGCAGTAATTGAAGATGGTTCTAATTGTAATGTCGCCAATATTTTCTTTTGAGAGAAAGCTCACTTCTTTTAGAGGGATCGTCATCTTAAAGAAGTCAAGGTAGGAGGTTTGATTTAAGATGGAAAGAACGCTAAGTGCTGCAGAAAGAATTTTGGCTAGCTTAAAGGGGGAGTTCTGCGCTTTTTTTTCTGCAATACGAGTTTCGTTATACTTGATTTGATTTTCTAGAGTTTTATAATTTTCAGACCTGTAGACTGGAAACTCCAAATTATCATTTTTTGCTTTTATTTCTGCAATTACAGCACCTCGTTCTGGATCCTCTGAAGGGACTTCTTGGGGAACAAGGCTTTTGAGGGTTGGAACATCTGGGTAGTAGTTTATTAAGTGCGCGCTAACCAATCGCAATTCCTGGAGCTCTTCGTTGCTGATTGTCTCATTTTCAAGGATAGCATTAATTCGTTCTATTAGATTTTCGGGTAAATAACTTTGAAGGGTCTCTTTTATTTCTACCTCATCCCTCTTAATTTTTTCGACCATTTCTGCTTCTTTGGCCGAGCCTTTGTCTGTGATGTATTTGCTTAGGTGCTTTGGAAAGTGAGGCTGGAGCTTTTTGATGAGATCATACTGAGGCTTGTCGATACAGGCATACAAAAATGCAATAGGTATTTGCGTTTGCAATTTCTCTAACTCTTGAGTCAGGCCTTCAATTGTTTCGCTCTCACCAAATGCTTTTGTGGATGGAGCGTAAGCTTTAATAAAATCTTTTTTCTCTTTTGCGAATTGGCGTCTTTTTTGTGTAAGATTAGCCCTTAAAGTGTCTAGATCATCATTGATGTCAGCATTTGAAAGTCTAATTGCTGCTGATGGAGTAGGGGTCTTTTTGAAGGGGTTTGTATACCAAGGAAGTGAAGAGGGGGTATTTAGAACAGTTTGCAAATTTGTGGCAATGCGATCTTTTCTCGCAAAGAGGTCTCGAATTTCTGTGTTCTTTACGAGTTGTTTGAGGGCATGTGCTTTATCGGGCAAGAGAGTAGCGAGGGTACCTATTTTTTCCGGTATGCTGGCAAGATCAACTGGAGTTTTTGCAGATTTAAGACGCGAGTAGATATCTTGCGTTAACACTTGAGGGAGTCTGTTACTTGTTTGATCCAGCTCTCGTGCGTGAGTGATGAGAGTGTTCATCTCAGGTGTAAGTGTAATAGGAGGATTTAGGCTCTCAATTTTTTTTGCATAAAAAGCGACGCGGCGTCTTTTTTCAGAGGAAGATAATGAGGAACAGTTTTCCAAATCGCTTAAGTCGATTATTTGCGCAGGGGATTGTGTGGAAGATTCTCCGCCGCTTGCGTCGATTGCTAGGTCTAGCCAAATATTTGAAACAACATAGCGTAGCGCTCTGCCTGCAGTGCTGAGGTGAGGGTAGGTGTTTTGAAAAGCAAGAGTGGAGGCGATCGTCGCAACGCCAAAAAGGGCGTATCGGGCGACTTCTTCTGTTATTGACGAAGTGGCATCTTCGATAGTAAAAGTCTTACCCATGATCTGTTTTTGCAGAAAATGGCGTTCGCACAATATTTGTGTTTTTCTCTCTTCGCTCTTTTCTTCGCGCAGGAAGGTAGTAAAGCGCTCGTTGCCCAGAACAAAAGCGATTGCTTTTTGTGTAGGGGTGAGTTCGATTGGAGTGGGGTTTTTCTCTTTTACAAATGCGACGGCAGTATCAACTTCAGCGCCTAATAATGAAGAGAGTCTTTTATCAATGCTTAGGGCGTAAAAGGAGTATTGCAAAAAGGCGGTTGCGGCAATGTGTTGCCACATGCGTTGAGAAGTTTTTAGAGGGTAATAACCTGTTTTTTGCAGAAAAAAGAAATAAGCCACGCTTGATGTGGTAGCGAGTGTGGCGCGCCATAAGAGATTTCCTTGCAAAATCTCTGTGGGCCACATTGTTTTCGGAGGCTCTTTTGTGATCGTAAGTAGTGTCATCAGGTAACGATTCTACCAGACGTGATTCGGAAATGCAACTTCTACTGTTTTCGATAGGAAATATCTAAATACAATTATTCCAAATGCGAATGTTGCAAAATTTGCTATTTTTAAATTCTGGGTCGCGTCACTACTTAGGCTTGAAACTTGTTGTTTAAATGTTTTTTTTTGGATGTAAGAGATCAAAAGGAGGGTTAATATTCCGACTTGAGTGACTCTGTGAACGAGCTGATTGGATTCACTTACCTCTGTAGAGGGGATGCTTCGGGTTCTAATTGATTTAAATATGTATTTCTTAAATGCTTGTTGTGCATAGGAACAAATACAACCAGCTATGTATTTTCCAAATACTTGTTGTATAGAGGAATAAATATAACCAAAAGCAATGAAGTTAAAGGCTAATTTGTATGAAGAAATGGTGGGTATTGATTTTCTAAAGAGGGTGGCCGCTATAGAATTTGCTATAACAAAAAGTGCGATTTGAGTTGTTTTGTCGGCTGTAGGGGGTTGTTTTTCTTGGGTAAATGCTCGTTTAATTATTTGGTGTACGGGAAAAGCCCGTAGGCTAATTGTCACAAAAGCTTCTGCTCCGATGAAATAGGCGATTTTTTTTGTGGTGTTCAGAGAGTAGGGAGCTACAGACTGAAGCGCGGCGCCATAGATTACTGTGCTACAAGCAAGCAAACTGATGGTGCTTACTTCGTTTAGCTGCATTTGATGCCTTCTACAATTTTTTCGTGAATTTTCTCCACAGATTTGAGTTCTAAGGTTTTCTTGTCGTGGCGGTAGGTAAAGCGTAGTGTGATATTTTTCTTATCACCGAGCTCTTTGCTTTCATAGATGTCGAGGAGCTCAACGCTTTTTAAAAGTGGGGCAGGGGTTTTGTGAATCTCTTTGAGGATTTCTTCTAGCGGCTGCTCTTTTTTTACGGTGAGGGTGAGGTCGCGTGTAACGCCGGGATAGAGCGGTAGTGGCTCCATTTTTGTGTCGGGTTTTTGCAGAGCAAGAAGGGTTTCAAGATCAAGTTCGGCAAAAAAGATTGGCGGGGTAAGGCCCATTTCAGCTGCAATATTGGGGTGAACCTGTCCGATGGTGCCGATTAGTGTTTCATTAATACTTGCGCTTGCTTGGATATTGGGATGTAAGGAGCAGAGTTCAGAGCGGCTCCATGTGAGCTTTTGCTCGGATAAGAGGTTTTCGATGATGCCTTTAAGTGTGAGAAAGTCTACTTCGCGTGGTTTAGGATCGTGGTGATACGGGCTCTCTTTTCCTGTAAGGGTGATGCCAATGATGGTTTTTTCGAGAAAGCGATCTGCTTCCTTAAAGTGGATTTTCCCAATTTCTAAGGCGCTGATGTTTTCTTGCTGGTGGTTGCGGTTGAGTTTGAGAACTTGCAGGTGGCCGGGAAGGAATGAGGTGCGCAAAATCGACTGGTCGACAGAAGCGGGTTTGAGTACGGGAATGAGACGCTCTTCGTGCATTTCATCTTCTAAGCAGAGTTTGGAGAGTTTTGGGCTAAGGAGGTCGCAGGTGATGAATTCTTGCAGGCCGTTTACGATCAGGCGGGAGCGGATTTTTTTCTCAAGTAGGTAGAGGGGATTGTGCGGAATGGTGGAAATGGTGACGTGCGGGCTTGATGGCTCGATGGTATTATAGCCGTAAAGCCGGGCGATTTCTTCAATCAGGTCGATCTCTTCTTTTATATCGTGACGGTAGGGAGGCACTTCTACGTGAGCAGTATCTTTGCCATCTGTAGAAACTTGTAGTTCTAGGCGGCCGAGTAGATTTTCGATTTCGTTAAGAGAGAGTTTTGTGCCGAGGAGTTGATTGGTGCGCGCGGTGCGTACGGAAAGTTTGCGTGGGGTAAAATCACCGGATTTAGCATCGACTTTTTGCTCGGATATTGTGCCGCCGCAAATTTCTTGGAGGAGCGCGCTTGCGCGATCGATCGCTTTTGCCGCCATTTCTGGATCGGTCCCTTTTTCAAAACGTGCGGAGGAGTCGGTACGCATGCTCATCTGCTTGCTAGAGCTGCGAACTGTTGAGGGATTGAAAAAAGCTGCTTCGAAAAGGACGTTTGTTGTTTTGCTAGTAACGGCAGATTCTTCTCCGCCCATTACGCCGGCGATCGCAAGCGGTTTTTTTGCATCGCAGATCAGAAGGGTTGCTTCAGGAACGTTGCGCTCTTCTCCATCGAGGGTTTTGAGAGAAAAAGATTTGTTTGCGCGTTTAACAACGATAGAATTTTCGGCGATTTTGTCCGCATCAA
>JAJFMI010000172.1 GCA_021772235.1 Chlamydiota bacterium | reverse complement strand
CGGTCTACTAGACACTAGAGAGACAATGCCTTTTCTTCGATTGTCTTGTATTTTTCAGGTGCAGACATTTTAATGTCTTGGAGGAATGCTTTTTTATCTGATTTGTTCATGTGGGGAAATAGGCCTTTAAGCATATTGATGAGTTGTTCACAGGTCATTTTTTTATAAGTAACATCCTCAACCTCTCTTAGTTCATCATCTGTGTAGAGCCTCTGCAATTCAGGCAAAATAATAGTTTCTTCTTCGTGAAGGTGTAAATAATTATCCCCCACAAATTTACGGTATGTTAGGTAAAGTTGGTATCCTAATTCGATTTTTTCGTTTTCATTGATCTCTTTTTCCACAGCGTCAAATAATGCATTAATGTTCAAGAAACTTTCGTCTAATTTTTCGTGGTCTTCATGAGCATGAACATGCAAAGTAGACCCTTTTTTTTCGAGGAGAGGGTGGAGCTTTTCTTCTTCATATTTTGCATGCATGAAGAGCATTTGTGAAATTTCATCCCACTCTTTCTTTATACGATTTATTTGTATGTTTTTGCGAAAATCTGTTTTGGCAATTAACCTTTCTAACTTATTGAGCGCTGCACAAACGTATTTGTGTTCTCTATAAAATTTTACTCTCATTTACTATCTCCGTTACTTATATATCGTGTAAGAAGTTTTTTTTTCATTATTTCTAAAGGGTAATCTGCTGGACCCAACAGATACTCCAAAGAAATTCCTTGCAGTGTGGAGCGCATAAAAGTTGCTTCCATGGCAGGATCAGAGAAGCCTAAATCTGAAAAAAGCTTTTTTTCTACAGAAAAAAGTTGTTCAAACTGCTCTTGGTAATTGTTCATTGCAATTTCAATGGCAGTAACTCCGTCTTCGCTTAAATAAAGCATATTGTAAAATCTAAGCTTAGCGCTCTCATTTTCTAGTTCGTTTAAAACAAAATCGATAAGGAAACGCACTCTTTCCTCGGGAGGTCTATCAGCTTGTAGCCCCCTTATTAGAGGAGAGAAATCCTCTAGTCTTTTCTTTGCAAAAATAACAAGTAGGTCTTCTTTACTTTTAAAATAATGATAAAAAAGAGCTTTGGAAACTCCTGCTTCTTTTGTGATATCAGCAATACTGCTGCCGCGAAAACCTTTTTTAGAAAAGACCCTCATGGCAGCATCTAAGATGTTACTATTTCCTGTCATGAGTACAGTGTAACAGAAACTGACCGATCGGTCAACATCTAAAAAATAATCTTTTTATTCGCAAAATTATGTTCCCGGCGCGATTCGAACGCGCGACCTATCGCTTAGGAGGCGATTGCTCTATCCAGCTGAGCTACGAGAACGCTGAAGGATGAGTATACACGAGATAAAGTTTCTTATGTTATAAGAAGAGGTCAAACAGTAGGAGAAATGTGATGGCAGAAGCAGATATCGGTTTAATTGGTTTAGCAGTGATGGGACAGAATCTTGTTCTTAATATGAATGATCACGGCTATAAAGTTGCCGTCTTTAATCGCACGACATCAAAAGTTGATGATTTTCTTGACGGTCCAGCTAAAGGAACTGAAGTTGTTGGAGCGCACTCTCTAGAAGAATTTTTTGGAAAGCTGAAGCGTCCGCGAAAAGTTATGTTTATGGTGAAGGCGGGAAAGCCCGTTGATGCACTGATTGAAGAATGCCTGCCATTTATGGAAGAAGGCGATGTTATTATTGATGGTGGCAATAGTCATTTTCCCGATTCAGAGAGACGCTACAAGATGCTGCAGGAAAAAGGCATCCACTATGTTGGTGCGGGAGTTTCTGGTGGAGAAGAGGGCGCTCGACATGGTCCTTCGATTATGCCAGGTGGAAGTCCAGATGGCTGGCCTCTTATAAAAGAGATTTTTCAGAGCATTGCTGCGAAATCAGATGATGGCGAGCCTTGTTGCGATTGGGTCGGAGATGGCGGTGCGGGGCACTATGTAAAAATGGTGCATAACGGTATTGAGTATGGCGATATGCAACTCATTTGCGAAGCCTATCAACTATTGAGAGATGTAGCGGGTGTAAATACAGAAGAGCTGCATGATATTTTTTCTGCCTGGAATAAGACGGAACTCGATAGCTATCTGATTGAAATTTCCGCGGATATCTTTACCAAAAAAGATGAAGATGGAAAGCCACTTGTTGATAAGATTTTAGATGTGGCAGGGCAGAAAGGTACAGGAAAATGGACCGGTATTAATGCCTTAGAACTAGGCATGCCGGTGACGCTTATTGGCGAAGCGGTTTTTGCGCGCTGCCTCTCCTCGCTAAAAGAGGAACGCGTAGAAGCAGAAACTCTCTATCCTAAAAAACGCCCCGCGTTTTCAGGAGATCGCGCTGCATTTATTGAAGATGTGCGTTTAACTCTCTATGCCGCGAAAATCATTAGCTATACGCAAGGGTTTGTTTTAATGCGTGCAGCGGCCGATGAATATAAGTGGGATCTCAATTATGGAAATATCGCTTTGATGTGGCGTGGCGGCTGTATTATCCGCAGTAAATTCCTAGGCGATATAAAAAAAGCTTATGAAGAAAATCCCAATTTAAAGAGCCTGCTCTTCAATGACTTTTTCAAAAAAGAGATCAGTAAATGTGAAGAGAGCTGGAGACGTGTTGTAGCAAAATCTGCTGAATTTGCCATCCCTACTCCGACACTTTCAACGGCATTGGCATTTTTTGATGGCTATACAACAGCTCGTTTACCTGCAAATTTATTGCAGGCGCAACGCGATTACTTTGGCGCGCACACTTATGAAAGGGTGGATCAGCCACGTGGTAAATCTTTTCATACAAACTGGACAGGCCGCGGCGGAGATGTAAGTTCATCGACTTATAATGTCTGATCATGTATTCTTGATGCATGAAAAGATTTTTTTTAGCATTCGTTTTGGCTTTTACAGTTCTTCGTGCAACTGAAGAAAATATTTGGGATAGCCGAGGGGCGTACGTTAAGTATGGCTTAAGTTCTCCTTTTGTGATTCCGATTCTTCCTACTCTTGGTTTTGGCTATTACTGGGATCAAGGTGCAGATGTTTCTGCAATGATTAATTTTGGGTTAATTGTTGCTGCTGCTGATGTAAAGCTATTGGCACTCCCTGTGATAAAAGAAAATTTTCAATTTGGAGTAGGGCCTTCCTACACTATTACTGCTTATGATAGTAGTAACGACATTTTTCACCATTCTCTTGGAATAAGTTTTCTATTTCGTTTTCCAAAGCCTGAGAAAAAAACTTTTTTTCAGGTCGAAGTAACACAACCTATTATCCCATTTCAATGGAGAAATCGGGATGGAGTTGAGTATCTTCCTGGTGTTGGTCTCATGTGGGGATATAAGTTTTAATTACTCTTCTGCTTTGAGGACGGCCATAAAAGCAGATTGAGGAATGGAAACTTTCCCAATCTCTTTCATGCGCTTCTTTCCTTTCTTCTGCTTTTCCCAAAGTTTGCGTTTGCGTGTGATGTCGCCGCCGTAGCATTTTGCGGTGACGTTTTTAGAGAGGGCAGAGAGAGTTTCGCGGGCGATGATTTTACCACCGATGGCCCCTTGGATGGGCACTTTGAACTGTTGACGGGGGATCACATCGGCAAGCTTTTTACAGATGGCGCGCCCTTTGCCTTCAGCTTTTGTGCGGTGCACGAGGCAAGAAAAGGCATCGACAACTTCATCATTGACGCGGATTTCAAGTTTGACAATATCGCCTTTTTTATAGGTGTCGAGTTCGTAATCAAAGGAGCCGTAACCGCGGGTGACCGATTTGAGTTTATCACTAAAGTCGGTGATTACTTCGTTCATTGGAAAGCGGTAGGAAAGGAGGAGGCGCTTAGCATCCATCGTTTCAGTTTTTTCTAGCTCGCCGCGTTTGTCTTTTGCGAGGGCCATTATTCCACCGAGAAAGTCGGAAGGGCTCATAATATGGCATTTGACCCAGGGTTCTTGAATATGGTCTATATGTGTGGGATCAGGATAGTGCGCAGGGTTGTCGATTTCTTGAACCTTGCCATCTTGTAGGGTAATTTTATATACGACGCTGGGGGCTGTAGTGATGATATCTAGATCAAATTCACGCTGCAAGCGTTCAAAAGAAATTTCAAGGTGGAGAAGTCCAAGAAAACCGCAACGAAAGCCAAAGCCGAGGGCAAGGCTACTCTCTTGTTCTACGTGAAGTGCAGAATCATTGAGCTGTAGTCTGACAAGGGCGTCGCGCAGGGATTCAAAATCGGAGGAGTCGACTGGATAGATGCCGGCAAAAACGGAAGGGTGGATGAGGCGAAAGCCAGGGAGGGGCTCTTTTGTACCGCCTTTAAAGGTCGTAAGGGTGTCGCCAATTTTTACGTCGGTTGTTTTTTTTATGTTAGCGAGCAGGTAGCCCACTTCACCGGGTCGTAACTCTGAACAGGCGGTTTCAACCGGTGCAAAAATGCCTACTTCTTGTACATCAAAACTTTTGTTTGTAGCGAGTAGGTGAATGAGGTCACCTTTTTTTACTGTTCCACTCATCACGCGAATGTAAATCATGACGCCGCGATAGGGGTCGTAGTGGGAGTCAAAAACAAGTGCTCGAAGAACTTCGTCATCTCTTGGTTTTGGTGGGGGAATGATTTCGATGATTTTCTCTAGAATATCATCGACACCTTTACCTGTTTTAGCTGAGCAGTTGACGGCTTCGCTTGCATCAATGCCGACGACATCTTCAATTTGCTGCTTTACGCCTTCGGGATCGGCGGCGGGCATATCAATTTTATTGAGGATTGGAAGAATTTCTAAGTCGCGCTCGATTGCAAGAAGGACGTTTGCGAGGGTTTGCGCTTGCACGCCTTGTGTGGCATCAACAATTAGAAGAGCGCCCTCGCAGGCCGAAAGCGAACGCGAAACTTCGTAGGAAAAATCGACGTGACCTGGTGTGTCAATAAAGTTGAATTGATAGCGATTGCCATCTTTTGCATTGTAGTACATCGTGACAGGGTGCGCTTTAATTGTAATGCC
>JAJFMI010000171.1 GCA_021772235.1 Chlamydiota bacterium | reverse complement strand
TTGAATCGCAGACGTCGCGCAGGCCGTAAGCAACTGACTGTGTGAGGTTCCCCAAATCTCTTAGACTGCTCAAACGCGGCGATTTCTCCCGTGTTCATAAGGGCGGAAAGAAGCTTGTTGGTAAAAAAATCATTATTCACTACAGGCTCGCTCCCTCTCCCTCTCCTAAACTCGGTCTCACTGTTTCTCGCAAATTTGGTAAAGCCCATTTACGCAATCGTTTTAAACGGCTTGTCCGTGAGGCGTTTCGCGAAAAACAACTCGATTTCCCCCCTGGTTTAGAGGTCAATATTCGTCCCAAATTTTCAGATAGTGAGCTTTCGCTCGCTCTTGTAAAAGAGGAATTTGATAACCTTGTTAAGCAAATTAAATCCTGAACAACGTAAAGCTGCAGAGACTGTTAAGGGCCGCATTTTGGTTCTTGCTGGCGCTGGCTCTGGGAAAACAAGTGTTTTAACTGCTCGTATTGCGCATTTAGTAAGGTCTGAAAGTGCTCAACCTGATCAAATTTTAGGCTTAACGTTTACAAATAAGGCGGCGGGCGAGATGCGCGAGCGTGTTGCCAAACTGATTTCAGGGCAAGCGACAAAGCTTGTGACGCTCTGCACGTTTCATAGTTTCTGTATGGCGGTTCTACGTGCTGAAATCGATAAGCTCGGTTACACGAAAAATTTTAGTCTCTATGATGAGGGCGATATTCGTCGCATGATCACCAATTTAGCTAAAGAATCTCTGGAGCATGAGAAGGATCTTCCCTCTTTAGGTTCGACGATGGAGTGGATTCGTGAGGCGAAAATGGGCACGAAAATGGAAGTGGGCGATTCGTGGCACGAGCAATTTTCAAGTGAGCTGTTTGCCAAGTTTGAGTCGGCAATGCGCGCCTATAATGCGGTCGATTTTGATAGTCTTCTCACGCTCACCGTCGAGCTTTTTGAAAAGTTTCCCGAGGTGCTGGAAAAGTATCAGGATCGCTTTCCTTTTATTTTAATTGATGAGTTTCAAGATACGAATCCGATTCAGAATCGCTTGGCTGAGCTTCTTTGTAGTAAGCATGGCAATTTGTTTGTTGTTGGCGATGATGATCAGTCGATTTATGGCTGGCGCGGTGCGAAGGTGGAGTACATTTTAGATTTCCCCGCCGATCAGGTGATTAAGCTGGAGCAAAATTATCGCTCGACGCCTACGATTTTGCTCGGGGCTAATGCTGTTATCGGAAAGAATAAGAAGCGTCACGGGAAAAATCTTTGGACAAACAATAACGACTCCGGGCCTATTGAGGTTTTTCATGCACCGACGGCGGATGATGAGGCAGATAGTGTTCTCGATCGCATTTTGCGCATTCGCGAGGAGCGCGGCTTAAAGTGGAAGGACTTTGCGATTTTGTATCGTTCGAATGCTTTAGCGCGTGGGTTTGAAAAGAAGTTGATGCAGAAAGCTTGGAAGAAAAATGGCGAGTGGGCGCGCGGCATCCCTTACGAAATTTTTGGCGGAACAGAGCTCTATTCGCGCGCTGAAATTAAGGATTTGATGGCTTATTTGCGCGTGATTGCCAATCCCAATGACACGGAAGCGCTTTTGCGCATCATCAACTTTCCACGACGCGGGATTTCTGGGAAGACGTTGACGGCACTTACGGATTTTCAGAGGAAGGAAAACCTTTCGCTTTGGAAGTTGCTCGAGGATGTGGCGCGCGGAAATCATCCTCTAAGCAATGAGCTCTCTTCTCAAGGGGTGAATGGGATTAAGAATTTCATGCAGGTGTTAAAGGGGGCGGATTTTTCTTCGCTCCATTTGGGTTTGCAGGATCTCATTGATCAGCTGGGTTACAAAAAAGCGGTAGCTGATGAGGTCAAGAGCGATAAGATGAAAAAGTTTAAGAAGGAAAATATCGAGAGTTGTGTGCAGATTTTGAAGGAGTATGAGGAGGGTGTAGAAAATCCTTCGCTCTCTGATTTTTTAGGTTCTACGCTTCTCAATCAATCCAAGCGCAAAAAGAATCGTAATCAGGGGGATCATATTTCGCTTATGACGTTTCATAGCGCGAAGGGCTTGGAGTATCCGATCTGTTTCTTAATTGGGATTGAGGATCACTTGGTGCCGCATCAGAAAAGTGTTGAAGAGGTCGGCCTTGATGAGGAGCGGCGTCTTTTTTATGTCGCGATGACACGCGCAAAAGAGCGTTTGGTCATTAGTATGGCGCAAAAGCGCGAGCGTTTTGGGAAGGTCGAGATCAGCACGCCTTCGCGTTTTCTGCACGATATTCCGGGGGAGCTTTTAAAGCCTACTTCATATCGTTTCTTCTGAGTTTGCTCCTATCCAGTAGACATCCTCTTCAAATACGGAACTATAATAGGGATCAAACCCTGGGTCGCAAGTAGCCTCTCTTCCACAAAATGAGGGGTGATGCCAAATAGCTTTAAATGGCGAAAATATTGCCTGAGCTTCAGCAACTTGTAGGAGATCAAAGCTCTGAAAAATAAACGGAGCTGCCAATTGATTTACAAGATCGCTGTTTATTTTATAGTAAAAGCGAAATGGTGCCCCTCCAATAAACGTTCCCCCTGCAAAATAGACGCCATATTGATTTGTAGCGTCGTCAACATCCAATGGTGTGGGGGTAAATAGCGATCCATTCACTGTTGTTCCTACTGTATTTTGGGAGGGCTGTACAGTATAAACTCTCAACTCTCCACTTGAATTTGGAACACTTAGGTCTGAGTCTGTATTAATGGAAAATCCCGCTGCACCAAAATTGGGAGGGGCTGGATTTGCATTATCAATAACAAGCGTAAGTGTTCCATTTATTGCAGAAGTAGAAGGATTTGTAATTACAGCGACCCCTCCTCCTATTTGACTTGTCATTGTGATGCTGCTATCAGCAATCAGCGTCATCAATGACGATGTAGTTCCAAAAACAATTCCAGGACGCCCTCCATGACCGATTCTACCGTAAGAGAGCGCTGTTGCACTTCCGCCAGTAACATTAATATCACCTCTTGCACGAATGGAAATATTTCCATTTAACAGATCGCTATCTGCAAGTGCGATATGACCAATTTGCCCCACGCCATTTAGAGATCCTACCGCTGTATCACCACCTTTTACTGTAACTGTTCCTCCCACATCTGAAAGGAGAATGTCTCCCGAATAAGGCGCACCCGTATTTTTTCCATGTCCAATAACAGCATAACCCAGCCCCGTAGCTGGAGCACTACTACTACCATCAACAAGAACATTTCTTCCAATGCTCGTAAAAGTAATATCTGCAGACAACCCAAAAGGATTAATACTGCCAATATGCGCACCACCTGTTGCAGAGCCAACTAATGTAAGATCGCGTCCAACTACACCTGTTACTCCACCCGTTCCAGGAAAAATCCCTGTATTAGAAAGCGTTCCCAAAATGTTTAAATCGCGATCAATATCGAGAGTAATCAGACTGCTTCCTCCAAGAATTTGTCCTCCAGACTCAATATCTAAATCACTCAATGTTGTAATAAATAGCGGCCCAGACGTTGTCGACATGGCCCCTCTTGCTGTAAGCAAAATCCCTTTATTGTCAGTACCGCCTTCACGACCAATTGCTGTTAAAGTTCCACTATCTGTTACGATTTCTGGTGACCCCACAATACTCAAACCATCAATCACAATTCCATGAGAACGTATTCCAGCAGAAATTCCTCCCGTTCCATCAAGCATTAGGTCTCCTGAAACAGTGGAAATTACTGAAGGGTGGTCAATAAAAATTCCAGCACAATCTGAACTGCCTAAGCCACCTATTCCGGTCACAGTCATTGTGCCTGTTCCCAAAGCTGTAATTGCTGCAGAAGACATCACAACTACGCCTTTATTATTAAAATTTGATCCGTTTGAAGTGCCCGTAATGATGATGTTGCCTGAGGTCTCAACAAGTGTATTTACACCTTCAAAAAAAGCGCCGTAATTCTCGTCTGTTCCTCCTAAAGCACTGCCAATCACTGTAATATTTCCTGTTGTGGAAAGAAGTTTTGCCTCAGCGATGATGCGCACGCCGCTATTATCTGCGGATGAGGCGCCGCCGCCAGTTCCTGTCAAAGAGATATTTCCCCCTCCAAGTGCAGAAACTCCAGTAGGTTCTCCTCCAGAAGCGATCCGAATGCCATGATTGATTGTGGTTCCCACGCTACTTCCTGTTCCAACTAAAGCAATATTTCCCGCACCGCCACTTATTCCTGTGGTGATGATATTATCGATAATATCGATTCCAATATTGCCTGCAGAAGTTGCTGTTGGGCCTGCAATTCCTGTGATATTTATATCACTACCATCGGAGAAAATTACGGGAGAAACATCGATTGGAATGAAAACGCCCACGCAATCTCCTGTTCCGCTACCTCCTGTTCCCATGTATGTGATGGTGCCTGTTATTCCAGATGTAGTTGAAGAGACTGTTGCTTCAACTTGATGAGAAATTCCGTAATTGCTTGTTCCGCCTGAGCCGCCAACTCCCGTGATTGTAATCGGGTTGGCAACTGAAGAAACAGATGCAGGTGTATCAGAAAAGTTCACACCATAACTGCTCCCAATACCGCTACCACCGGTGCCGATAATTTCAATTCCTTTCCCCGCTGAAAATGTAGCACTTGTGCTAGTAATCGCTGTTTCAGGAATTTCTACACCATGATTTCCAACCCCTGTCCCAGAGCCTCCTCCAATACCGGTCAATCGAATTAATCCACTAGCTGTTGTAAGGCCACCAAAGGCTGCCTCTGATATTCCTGTATTTCCAGATGTGCCCAAACCGCCTGTTCCCATTGCGATCAGATCACCTGACCCTGTTGTTGTTGTGCCTGTAAAGCGAATGCCAAAATTCGAAGCACCAGAGCCTCCTCCCGTCCCCGTAACGGTAATATTTCCCGATGTTGTGGCGGACATGTCGCCTGTCATGACGCCAAGATTAGAACTTCCCGTATCACCACCAGTACCATCAAGTACGATATTGTTGGCATCAACAGAGAGTGCAACAGGCGTAAAATCAATTCCTGTAAAGTTTCCCGCTGTTCCGCCACCCGAGTTCGCCGTAAAAACCATCACGTCGACGCCACCTGCAACCGCGGTATTTGAAATAGTTGGTGCCGCTGCTGTAGAAAAAATTGTTCCTCCAGATGTAAGTGTGAAGACGCTTTCTCCTGTCCAGGAAATTGCGGGCGAACCAGGGCCAACAAAAGTGATCGATTCAAATCCAGGTCCGGTTGTGGCAATTGTTAAATTGCTACCTGCAAGTGTTGTATTAATATAGGAATCACCGAAAACTGTGGGACCAGAAGAAGCGGAGACATCGATAGTAATGGTAGGCGGATCGTGAAAAATTGTCCCAAACGGACTACAATCAATCTTTTGATTGAGTTCAAAATCCCCTTCTATTGCAGATATTTCTACAAATCCTCCGTTGCTGCCGTCTAAACCACGTGCCGTTACTTTTCCGTAAAAGTACATCTTGTCAGCTTTGAAACGCACCTCTCCACCCGGTTTTCCGCTTGCAAAAACTTGCACGCCTTCATCCACTTGGACATAGTTTTCTCCAACTTTCAATACTCCTGCCGGTCCCTCTTGGTTGGAAACATCTATGATTGTTTCAGATGCTAATGTAATTTTCCCACCTTGGATGTAAACTTCGCCGCCTTTTGCTTCCACCAAACCGTTTAAATTAATCGCCATCTCATAGGCTGATTTTGTTTTGAGTTCTACAGCAACTGCATTAATCGTTCCCGAATGGTCGATCGAACCATCACTACTTCCCGCTTTTATGAAAATGCGCTCGCTGCCTTTCGGCTTCAAAAGTATCTGAGAACCCGATCCCATGCCCATAGTTTGCGCTTGAATAGATCCCCTATTTTCAATTTTATGTGCAAATAAGAAGACCTCTCCTTCGCGCGCGGAAATCTTTCCCAAGTTGACAATAGAAGCTTTGCTATCTCCCTCGAAAACTAAATTCCCACCCTGCTCCAGGATATCAAGAGTTGAGGCAACCAAACCACCAACATTGATCTCGCATTCTTTGCCAAACAAGATGCCCTTGTGGTTAAGCAAATAGACTTTCCCATTCGATTCCATGCGGCCTAAAATTTCCGATTTATTGCCGCCAGTCACACGATTGATCACCCTTGATTTGGAATCTTTCATCTGAAACTTGGCCATCTCGCCTTCGCCAACAGAAAATTTATCCCAATGAATCACGGCGTTTTTTCCTGAGGTAATGACCGTTTGATTCTTATTTTTGGCAAATTTCACCTGCCCTTGCTGAACCTTATGCCCACTAGGCAATGCAGCAAGATGCGCGCATAGTAAAAAAGCAAATCTATAACACTTCACTCGATATCTCTCCTATCCAATAAACGTTATCTTCAAAGATAAAGCTCTGGTAGGGATCAAATCCAGGATCGCAAGCGCCTTTCCCGCCACAGAAAGAAGCGTGATGCCAAGGATAATTTGCTAATCTCATATACCTAAAGAGTGGCAAGCGATCCTGCAACTCAGAGAGTGCCACTGCAAGTTTGTAAAAGCTGCCCTCTTCAAACTCTAAAATCGTTTCTGCCGGATTCGGTACTGGAACTGCTGTGCCCGTTTTATAATAAACTCGAAAAGCCGCTCCTCCAACAAATGTTCCGCCTGGGAAATAGACTCCATACTGATTATTGTCATCATCAACATCAACAGGCGTAGGAACAAACACATCCCCATTGATCGTTGTTCCTACTGTATTTTGCGATGGCTGCACCGTATAAATACGCACTTCACCTGCGCTGTTTGGCATCGTCAAATCTGAACCGCTGTTAATAGAAAATGTTGCTGCACCAAATGCAGGCGCAATCGGATTGGCGTTATCGACTACAAGCTGCAAACTATCAGCCGCCGATGTTGACAGATTAGAAATGATTGCTTGTCCAGCTCCTGCCTGAGAAGTCATTGCGATATTTCCATTTGCAATAAGCGTCATCGAAGAACTTGTTACTGTTCCTACTGCTGGTCCGCCGTGACCTATTCTCGCATCACCAGTCACTCCTGCGGTACCACCTGTTACAACAATATTTCCGCGCGCATTCATGGTAATGTCCCCACTCACAGTCTCACCAAAAATAGTGAGATGCCCGATTTGAGCAAACCCATTTGCCCCACCTCCAGAAGTGTCTGCACCTTGAACAGTGATATTGCCCAAAACATCTGTGAAAGTAATGTCTCCTCCATTTATCGTCCCATTACCCCCGTGTCCGATAAGAGAGTAACCACTCCCTACAGTTGTGATAGCGCCATCAACAAGAACATTCCGTCCGATAGAGG
>JAJFMI010000018.1 GCA_021772235.1 Chlamydiota bacterium | reverse complement strand
AATACGAAAAATTTCTTCTTAATATGTAGATATGACAGAGAAAAATTGGTACTATCGCCGCGGCGAAGAAGAGCTTGGGCCATTTGCGCTTGAGGAAATTACGAAAAAAATCGATACTGGCGAGATTGAACCGGAAACATTTGTGCGTAGCAGTAATCACCCCGAGTGGTTGCGTAGCAAAGAAGTGAAAGAACTTAACGTCGAATTTCTCGATCCGCACCCGCCAATAACAAAACCAGAATCAGAGAGCCGCAACTACCCAGAAGAAGAGATGCAAAAAAAATGGACACGGCCTTGGATGCGATTTTGGGCGCGCATGTTGGATTACTCCCTCATTACCTACATACTTGTCTTCCTAACAAACCTTGTTAATATCCCTTTTGTCTTTGTTTCACCCATGTATTTTCCCTTTGTGGGAACATTTCTTTGGGTGTTTGTGGAAGCGCTACTTCTTTCAACTTGGGGATCAACACCAGGAAAATGGCTCTATCGCATCTACGTCCACACTGAAGAGGGTAAACCGACCTATAGACAAGCGCTTGCGCGTTCCTTTGGCGTCTGGTGGATGGGTTTAGGCGCTGCTCTGCCCATTATATCGATCATCACCATGATTGTAGCTAACGTCAAACTTTCTAACCTTGGCAAAACCTCCTGGGATCGCATCTATAACTTTGAAGTCGAACACAAAAAAATTGGTTTTTGGCGCACCTTTATTGGTGTCCTCTATTTTGTCTTTCTCTTCTCATTTTACATTCAGATGCTTGCCGCCATTGCAACATGAGCGGTCAGCTTAAAATAATCCCTGCGCTCACCGATAATTATATATATGAACTTGCCGGACAGCGGGGCTCGCTCCTTATTGATCCGGGCGAGCAAATCCCTGCCCCAGAAAAGCTCCTCGCAATCCTGCTCACACACCATCATAGCGATCATACCGCCGCCGCGGCTTCCTACAATGTCCCTATTATCGGACCAGACAAACCGCCCGAAGAATTTACCATCGGCGACTTTCTCGTCAAAACCATTGGCACCCCAGGCCATACCCGCGATCACAAGTGTTACTACTTTCCTGAAGAAAAACTCCTCTTTTCAGGGGATACCCTTTTTGCAGCAGGCTGCGGCCGTCTTTTTGAATGCGATGCAGCTACCCTCTATAACTCTCTGCAGAAACTGAAAAAATTGCCCGATGAGACCCGCATCTGTTGCGGCCACAATTATCTAAAGAAAAACCTCGAGTTTGCTCTTAGCCTTGAGCCAGAAAACCCCGCCATACAAAAGCGATTGCAAAACCTCACACCAGAAGAGCCGCCAACACTCAAATTAGAAAAAGAGACAAACCCTTTCTTGCGCGCAAAAAACGCAGAAGAATTCGCTACCATCCGAAAAAAGCGTGATCAACTATAAATCTTAATTTTGTTGCGCAGAGTGCGCACATGGATCCCTAAAATCCTAGAAGCGTGAGTCCTGTTGCCATTGCACAAGTCTAAAATTTTCAAAATGTAATTCTTCTCCACCTCGTGGAGAGGTAAATGCTTACCGCTTTCTATAACCGGTGTCTTAAATTTATCAAGCGGTAGATGCTCCGCTTCAATTACTCCGGCTTTATCAAGCACAACCGTATGCTCAATAATATTCGCAAGCTCCCGAATATTTCCAGGAAACGCATAAGCGAGTAAACGTTCACGGGCCGCTTCGCTTAACGTCATCAACTCTTTGCCATTTTTCTTACAAGCAAGCTCAATAAAATACTCCGCAAGAGGTAAAATATCCTCGACACGCTCGCGCAGGGGAGGTAGATGAATCGGCACCACATTTAAGCGGTAATACAAATCTTCGCGGAAAATTCCCTCTTGCGTTGCCTCTTTCATATTGCGATTCGAAGTAGAAATAAGACGAACGTCGACCTTTTGCGAGCGCATCCCGCCAAGTCTTTCAAATTCACCCTCCTGGACAACCCGCAATAACTTCGCCTGCAAACTCAGAGGCACCTCAGAAATCTCATCCAGAAGAAGAGTTCCCTTATCCGCGAGCTCAAAACGCCCCAGCCGTCTAGCTAAAGCTCCCGTAAACGCGCCCTTTTCATGACCAAACAGCTCTGATTCAATCAAATTTTCCGGCAGAGCCGCGCAATTTAACTTAATAAATGAACCCGCCACACGGGGAGAATGCTCATGAATAAACGCCGCTAAAACCTCTTTACCCGTGCCAGATTCACCGCTGATAAAGACATTAGCGTGTGACCGAGCGATCTTTTTCGCATCGCGTAGCAGATCCTTCATTACCCGACTTTCCGCAATAATCTTCGAGCGGGCCTTAGGCTTCTTTAATTCTTCAAGTCTCTGCACAGCATCGCCAATCGACACACGCAACCCCTGAGGCTTTAAACACTTCGAAAGCAGATCCCACAATAAAAATAGAGATTCTGGAGCAACCTTCTTGCCCTCCTTCACAAAAACCTTCTGCTCATCCGCAGAAAATTTCTGATCGCAAACCACCAAATCAAACTCATTATCCTTTAAAGCATTAAGCGCGCCTTCAATATCCCTTTCATAGTGGAGAACAAAAGAGCGATCTTTTAACATAGCGCTCAATGGATGAAGCTTTTCGTAAACCGGGCTGACCACAAGGGCTTTTAGGGAATTCATAATTAATTATATATTATTTTATAAACTAATAAATATAGTTAATTGTAATTAATATCAATGAGAACGAACTTAATAATACTACTTATTTTAACCGCCTGTAATCAGACACCCAGCCAACCAGCTGGCACACCAATCTCCC
>JAJFMI010000170.1 GCA_021772235.1 Chlamydiota bacterium | reverse complement strand
CAGGTAGCGCGCCAATTAACAGAAAGTAGCTCACTAATAATCCAACCATGATAAGACGGTTGACCAGATCGACGCCTTCTGTACCAAAATAGATAAACCCGCCGAATACAAGCGGCAGAAGAAATGGCGTAAACCAGTTTGGCAATTCAGATCCTGTTAATGAAGTAAATGCATCTGCAAAAATGGGCGCGCTTGCTAAAATATAAGCCGCTAGCAGGGAGTAGAGGAGTAGAAGATAGACAACCCAACTTAAGACTTTTCCCCACGTTCCCAATGTTTTTTGTGCCATGGAGATCATATTGGGCTCGCCACGCACAGCAAGATTGACGTCCAAAAAACAAAACGCAGAAGCGAGCATCACAAGCCAGCAGAGAATAAAGAAAAGGATCGAAGGGATAAAGCCTGTAAATCCTGTTGTTACAGGATTACCCAACATGCCCACACCAATCGTCGTACCAGCAACAAGAAAAATTCCGCCAATAAAATGGTTAATTTTAATTGTCTTCAACCTGGCCTTGCAAAAATTTGTAAGCCGAGCATCTGGCTGAGTTGGTAGAAAAAGATAAAGAGGGCAAAGAGAAAAATAAGGGAGAGAGATCCTTTGCCTGCAAAGTGGCGGTAACTCCCCTCTTTTTTATCGCGATAACGCCCGATCCAAACCATCATTACGGGAAAAATACCAAAGAGTATAACAGCGCAAATACCACCGGCAAAGTTGATCGCTTCGAAGAAGAGCTGCGGAAAAAGCATGGTAAAAATTAGCGGTGGCAAGAGTGCTAAAAGTGCTGTCCACGGGTTTTCACGGCGATCGCCATGGGAAATTTTTAATCCGTCGGCAATAAAGTGTGAAAGACCAAGTGATTGGGCAAGAAGTGATGTCAAAACAGCGAAGAATGCAAGGGCTTGCGCAGTAATTCCTAGGGATGGCGCTTTGAGCAGATTTTTTAGCGCTTGTGCCGCATCGATATCATCTTTGAATGCAGAGAGAATTTCGCCTCCTGACAAAATTCCCAAAACCAATATCTCCCAAACAAGGTAGAGCACAAGTGTAAAAACAGATCCAGCTAAGATCGCTTTTTTTACACGTGCGGTGTCTCCTTTCATGTAATTGGTGAGCGTGGGAATCATATTGTGAAAGCCAAAAGAGATGATCAACACGGGAAGTGAGAAAAAAGCGAGAGAGAGATTGCTCTGCAAGAGCAGATCGGGTTGCATGTAGCGCACTCCGATAAATACTAAAAGCAGAAATGCAATGATTTTTCCCACCATCAGGAGGCGGTTGAGATAATCAACAGCGCGTGTTCCTAAAAAGATGAGCCAGCCAAAAAGCAGAACAAAAAAGAGTGTGCCGACGTAATCAGGGATATGCATTCCAAGCAGGTGATCCGCAAATGAGTGCACATGATTGCCACTTAATGTCATGTAAGCAACAAGGAGCGAATAGAAAAGCAAAAGATAGAGCAGCCAACTTAAGGCGCGCCCCGTTTTTCCCAGCGTCTCTCCAACCATTGTCAGAAGATTTACCGGTTTTTTGTGCCAACCATTTACTTCAACAAGCAGAAGAGCTGTTGTCGTCATAAACGCCCAAGCGAGAAAAAACATCAGCAGTGTTGGATAAAACCCTGCTAAGCCCGTCAAAATAGGAAGCGCGAGCATTCCTGCTCCAATACAACTTCCTGTAATGAGCAACATGCCACCAATAACGCTTCCGTGTTTAGCGGTCATGGACGTCTCGCTTGCATCTTCTCAACGAGGCGAATTTCTTGTCCAAGTCGTCCAAGTTGATAGCCGTCGTAATCAACAAAACCGAAGAAGGATTCAAATTCGGGAAAGACTTGTGAAACTTGCTTTGCCATCTCTTGGGCAACTAGGCGATACATCGGATGTCCCGCTGGTGAAGAGCGCAATTCGCAAATCCACTGCAAGGCGCGCAAATTCACTTTGAAATACCAATGGATATTGTAGGCCATTGGCACCGCATATTGCGCCTCTTCTGGCAATGCTTTTGCCATTGTGTCAAAGGCTACTTTTGCCTCTTGCATCGCTTTGTGATAATCGGCTTCAAATTCCGTTCCAACAATTTCTTCAGGTAGGTAGTAATTGTAATCACAGGTAAGCAGTTGTTTCTCTTGCGTTAACATACGGTGGCGCTGCAAATCGCGATAGATGCCATAGTCGGCGCAAATTTCAAAGGTAAATGAGGCGTGCTCTAAGGCGCGCGGTGATTTATGGCGGCGATTTTCACGAATGGATGTGATGGAGCGGAAAAGTTTTTCGCGCTCAATACGTTCCATTCCTTGTGCATGCTCTTGCAGTTCGTGCAGTCCGGCATTCGAGCCTGAAAAGAGAAGTGCTGCAGCCACTTTTTCCGGTGCATCCGCATCATAATCAATCAAACGTACGCCAGCTTCATTCATCGGCTCAAGCTCTTTTAAATGCGAGACTTGTGTGCTGATTTCATGATTCAAGCGCTCTTGATATTCAAAATAGGAGAGCTGATTTTTGTGCGTAGGATCAGCGCGTCTCACAAAAGAGGGAATGACTTTGGAAAGCTCTTGATAACTTTTTCGTCCCGACTCTTGCAATTCTGCCAGAGGCGAACACTGCAATTTTGCAATCAAGCTTTCAAAAAAGCGTCCATTTCCATAAACACCCATATTGGTCATCGTGCTCGCGGGAAGAAGACCGCGCAGGCAATCCAAAACTTTTGCGCGCAAGGCGGCATTGTAGGCAAATTGGGAAACATCAGGCTCTTTGGGAAATGTTTTTTCAATTTTTTCTGTCAGCGGCGGAATCAAACGGCCATAAGTTTCAAATAACATGTCGCATGTTTCGAGATAAAGATCGCGATAGGCGCTTGTCATGATCACCGGCTCGCGATAAAAGAGAAATTTGCCATTTACCTTTTGATCAAAATAAATGTACCGTGTCGATTTTTCCAAAGGAGACCCACCAATGCGGCAATCTTCAATAACTTTGGCAGCAATCATAGAAACGTTTTCAATCGCCAGGTGCGTGCCACCCAATTCTCCGATCGAATCATCGCCATAACCATCCAAAATGCGATCGTAAAAATTCTGCGCCTTCTTAATTGCGACAAACTGCTCATCGCCCGCATTTGTTACCGGCTCCCCGACAATTGAATCAAAGGCCATCTCTTCATTCAAAATAAAATCTTTTAACAGAAGCGATCGCAGCCCTAAGACAGAACGCGAATAGCGCGAAAAGAGCGCGCCCTTTATGACTTCTGGCAAATTTCGCAGAACGAAAATATTGCTATCTAGGTTGGAGACATACATCTCTAAAATTTTGCTCTGTTCAGGGGTAAATTCTTCTTGATGCTCCATAAAAATCCGTGATTGATCGATAATGCTCTATTGTAACCCCCCGCAATACAGGAGTCAACCAATCGCAACATTCATTTACCCAGAAAAAAAACTGCGCGAGATAAAACTTGCAGCGCATCAGATTATGAAGCAAGAGATGCAGTTGCACCTACGCGGGAAACATCTTGTTTGGAACAATTATCTTTACCGCATCCAATTTCTCATCTTTGAAGACGACACACGCCTTGGCTACTTTGATCCCGAACATATGGAAATTGGTATTCACAAATCGGCCAAAAATTTTCGTGATATTCTGCGTCATGAGCTTGCCCACCTCATCGCCTATCTGCGATTTGGCGATCTTTCCCATGGCAAAATTTTTCGCGCCATCTGCAAAGAGTATGGTTTTCCCCCCGAAATTGGAAAGGCAACGGGACCGCTTGTACAAGAGAGTCGCATGGCGACAAAAATCAAAAAACTCCTCGCGCTTGCTGAAAGTACAAACGCTCATGAAGCAGAAAACGCTGCACTCAAAGCGCAAGAGATGCTCCTTAAACATGATCTTGAAGAAGAAAGTGATATGGTGATGCGTCGCATCTTTTCTTTTAAACGCGCCTCAACAAAACACAAAGCGATCGCACAAATCCTCCGCACCTATGGCGTACAACCCATCTTTTGCAGAAAGACTTTAGAGATTTTTGGCCAGCGCCTCCATGTGGAAATCGCCGAATATGTCGCGCACTTTCTTTCAAATGAACTCGATCACCTATATAAAAACGAGCCCCACCTCTCTGGTCTAGCAGCGAAAAATTCATTTTTTCGCGGCATTGCCGAAGGCTTCTGTGAAAAAGCGAAAAAGACAGAAGCAGATCATGAACGCGCTCTTGTCAAAATCGACTTTGCCTTGCAAAAAGCGATTCCTCTCGCCTACCCCAACCTACGCACTTTTTATTCTCGCATCGTCAATCACGCAGAGGGCAACCTCGCCGGCAAAAAAACCGGGCACAAACTCAATATTCGCCATGGGATTTCTAAAACAAAATCAACTAAACTGTTTTTGAAATAAGCAGGTTTTCGTTTGATGTAAGTTATAATTGAGCTTGCTTAATGATTTTTTTTTTGGTAAAACACAAGAACATAAAGAAAAAAAATCATGCTTACGAAAATATTATTTATTGCAACTTTTCTTGCTGCAGGACATCTATTCTGTGAAGAGCTCACTCCCCTTCATGAAGAGCTTCCTGAAAGCTTTTTAAATTCCCCTCTTGAAAGCTCACCTGGTCTTCAAGAAGACTACATTCAAACTCAAGATCTTCAGCCAGTTGATTCATTAAAAAAAGCTGAAAAAGAACAAAAAAGCATTACTCCCCCAGAAGATCGCGGGTTACCGCCGATTGATGAAGAGCCAACTAAGTCTTGCTGTCCAGTTACAGAGAACTGCTCCGAAGGGGTGATTCATAAAATTATTGTTGAATCTCCCTATTGCAGAGATGGTCCAGCCATCATTCAATGCGACATAGAGGTAAGAGGGCTTTCGCTTCCCTGCAGTATAAAAAAACTTGCTAAGGTTTTACGTCCATATATTGGGAAGGGAATTTGTCCTGAGCAGATCAACTGTTTAAAAGAGACTCTTTCTACTTTTTATCTTGAAAATTCACGCCCTTTTGTTCTCATCACGACTCCTGAACAAAAACTAGATAGTGGCGAAATTCTTTTTCAGGTTCATGAGAGTACCGTTGGAACTGTTTCTATCAATTGCAACACCCATTTTTCAACTTGTGTTATTCAGGATTTGATCGACCTAAGCTCATGTGACTTTGTTGATACAAGTGTCATCGCAAACGATCTTTATTGGATCAACAAAAACCCCTTCAGGGACGCCTCAGTACTATTTAAACCAGGTAGTGAAGAGCTCACAACAGATGTCGACTACATTGTGCGGGATCGCAGATCTTTTCAGATTTATGCAGGTGCAGATAACACGGGAATTGAATCTACTGGCAAGGGCCGGATTTTTGCCGGTTTTAATTGGGGAAACGTATGGAATCTCGGTCATATTCTCACTTTTCAATTGACTGAATCCACAAACTTCAATCGTTACTGGTCTACTACCGGCAGTTATGCAATTCCCTTTGCCGGGAAAAATCTTCTGACTTTTTATGGCGGATACTCCAAGTTCAAGCCGAAAACGGAAATTGATAACATGCGCAATAAAGGACATTCTTGGCAGGTAAGTGGGCGCTACACTCGCCCTTTAAATGCTTTAGGTCAGAGTTATGTTCATGACATTTCCTATGGTGTCGACTTCAAAAGCACCAATACAAATCTCGTATTTGGTGATCAACTTTTGATTGGAAGTACAACTTTGATCTCTCAATTTGCTCTTACCTATTTTGGAGTTTATGAGCGTGAGAATATTAAGGTGCCAATTGAAGCTGGTGTCTATGCAATGCCGGGAAGCATTTTTAACGATCAGTCGCGAGCCGATTTTGAATCACTTCGCTACAAGGGTGACAACAGTTATATTTACGCAAATGTAGCAGCAAAACCTTACTTTCGTCTGCCTAAAGATTTTGGCCTTGCCCTCAATTTAAAAGCACAATTTTCTTCTGCAAATCTTCTTGCTAGTGAGCAGTTTGGTCTCGGAGGTTATGATACTGTCCGCGGCTATGATTACAGAGATGTCAACAAAGACAACGGTCTTTTAGGAAGTATTGAGCTCATCACACCTGCAATCAGAAAGTATTTCCGTCTTCTTGCCTTCATGGATTATGGCGCAGGATGGGATCACATCAAAACTCCAGGAATCAAAAACTTCGACTGGCTTGGCGGTATTGGACCCGGCTTGCGACTTGTTGTCGATCCACATCTTTATGTTCGAATCGATTACGGAATTAAACTAAACAAAACGCAGTTTGAACCAAATGCCTCATTTGGAAGGTGGCATTTAGGGGTGATTGCTAACTATTAGGAACTTTATGAAACATCTCAATTTTCTCTCTCTTTTTATCTTTGGGACCTTAATGGGTCACCAAGTGAATCCACAAGTAGTGAGCGGCAATGCAAAATTTACGCAAGATGCAAAAGGCCTTGCCATTGAGACTTTTACTGAAAAATCTCACATCAATTGGGAGCGTTTTTCAATCCCTCATGGCGACAAAGTTCAATTTATTCAGCCAAATAGCCTTTCGACGGTTCTTAACCGTGTCACCCATGACCCAACAGAAATTTTAGGCTCTTTAGAATCTAATGGAAATGTTTTCTTTCTCAATCCGAACGGCATATTGATTGGGAAAGACGCGAAAGTACGAGTTGGAGGCTTTTTAGCCACAACGCAGGAACTTGTAAACCAAGAAGCTTTTCTACTAAATGAGCCCCTCCATTTTGCAGGGGGAGAAAGATCTATTGTAAACCTTGGATCGATTGAAGCGCTTCACGGAGATATCTATCTTCTTTCAACAACTATTGAAAATGCAGGTTCTATGCACGCTCCAAACGGAACCGCTACTTTAGGTGCTGCAGATAAGATCGTGATCTGTCCTCATAATGCGAAAAAATTTGCTGTCGAGATGAACGCAAGCGAAATAGGCAAAATAGAGAATTCTGGAGAGATCATTGCCCAAGCTGTCACACTTCATGCAAAAGGAAATCCCTATTCTGTTGCGATCCGACACAGCGGACTTATTGATGCCACATCTATCTCTACAGAAGGTGGACAAATTCTCTTACAAGCAGAAAATGGGAAGGTGCTCGCAGAAAAATCGAGTAAAATTATCGCCAATAATTCATTTGCGGAAGCAAAAATTTTAGGTGTTGAAGTCTCTATTGGCGAAGAGGCGATCATCGACCTCTCTGCAAATAATGGGGGCGGTTCCATTTTTATTGGGGGCGGCACAAAGGGTAATGACCCCTCCATTCAAAATGCAAAAAAAACCACAGTTGCAAGTGGTGCTTCTCTTATTGCTGATGGGCTAACAGAAGGCTCAGGTGGAAAAATCATCGTTTGGTCTGATGAACAGACGACTTTTTCAGGTACTGCTTCTACAACCGGCGGCAACCTGAGCGGCGATGGCGGCTTTATTGAAATTTCCGGAAAAAATGGATGGAAATATGAAGGCAGCGTTGATACTAAAGCTGAAAATGGCAAAGCTGGAATCTTTTTAATCGACCCTTCTAACATTCAAATTTCTAACACACCTTCAGCAGGTGGATCCTTTGACGATGGAACACCCAATACTTACGCGGCAACCCTCCCAACGGCTCTACTTGCTCTTGATGATCTCTACGCAGCATTAGACAATGCCAACGTAATCATTGATACTAGCTCAGCAGACAGTTCCTTAGGCAACATCGAATTTATGAGTAATTTTAAGTACAGCGCTTTGAGCGCTTCAACAGGAAGCCTAACGCTAAATGCTGATTACGCGATTATGATCTCGTCTAATTTCATCTACATCGGAGTAACTGAAGGCGGCAACACGATTACCTTCAATGCTCCATATGCCGTGCACACACTAGCTCCTGTAACGATCATAAATAGTGCAATCAATGCAACAACAGGAATATTCAATGTTCAAGCGGACTTCAATCTCTTTAATTCACGAGACCTTACAATAAACGCAACTGACATGATCTGTTTTATTGAAGGAGGAAAGACTAACATGATTTTTTCTGAGAGCTTTGGGGTGAATTTTCAAGGAAATAATCAAATTATTATCGATGGAAAAGTTACCTGTGATAATGCAGATTTTGTAAACATGACATCACCAAGCATGTCAATCCAAAACATGGAATTAATAAATTCAAACACAATGAATTTACAATAAAGAATTTTTCTTCTATTTAAACAGAAGGAGATACTTATTGTTTTTCATGAATAAACACTGCTTATTATCAATCTTTGTTGCCACCGCGCTTTTTTCTGGACAACCACAAGTTGTGGAGGGTAGCGCGCGATTTTCTCAAAATAAGCAACTGCTAGAAATCACAACAGGCACCAAACATACGCATCTTCGATGGGAGAAATTTAGTATCTCAAAAGGTGAAACAGTAAAATTTACCCAGCCGAGCAAAAACTCTGCTGTACTGAATCGCGTTTTGCACGACCCCACTCATATTTTAGGTAACCTAGAATCTAACGGGCATATTTTCCTTCTTAATCCAAACGGGATTGTCATTGGAAAAGAGGGCAGAGTAAAAGCTCACTCTTGCATCCTATCAACCCATGACACCGATTCTATCAAAGGCTACTTTGATGAAAGTGGCATAGTATTTTCTGGAACGGGGGGAGAGATAACAAATCTTGGAACGATTGAAGGCGTTGGAGGCAACGTCTACTTGATTGCCAATAGAGTAGAAAATAGCGGATCACTTATTGCAAATTCTGGAAATGTAGCCATCGGAGCTGCCGAAAAGATCTTGATTACAACAGACAAAACAGAAAAACTTGCCATCTTAACAGATCGAGAGTCCGCAGGAATTATTGAAAATTCGGGAACTATAACGGGTAAAAGCATTACGCTAAAAGCGCGGAATAACCCCTACACTTTAGCTATTCGTCACACAGGAATTATTGACGCAACAGAAATCGATATGGGGAAAAATGCAATTTGTTTAGTCGCTGAAAATTCTCGACTACTCATCGAGGAAAACGCTCAGATCAAAGGAGCAAACGCTCATGTAGAGCTTATCGGTCATGAAGTCTATCTCAAAAATGAAACGATGGTAGATGTCTCCTCAATCGACGGTGGAGGAGATGTTTATGTTGGGGGTGGATTTCAGGGTAAAACACCTGAGTTAAGTAACTCCCAAATTACGTACATGGGAGAAGAAGCAAAAATTCTCGCAGATGGTCTTGGAGAAAGTAGCGGTGGAACGATTGTTCTCTGGTCGGATGGGGTAACAGGATTTTTTGGGTCTCTATCTGCAGAAGGCGGTTCTCAAGGTGGCGATGGGGGATTCATAGAGGTCTCCGGGATTGAGAAGCTCGTGCCAAACGGAACAGTTTCAACGAGGGCACCTTTAGGGAAGCTCGGAACAACTCTTTTCGATCCAACCGACATTACGATCTCTGCTGCCGCAACAAGTGGTGGCTCTTTTGTTGGTGGTGTTTTTGTTCCTACTGCCGGCACCTCTAACATCCTAAACAGTGACCTCTACACCAACTTAAACGCTTCAAATGTAACCGTTAGTACAACATCTGCCTTTGCTGGAACAGGAGACATCTCCATTACTGCAGCATTTGATTATAATGCTACAGCGGGGGGTGGCGGACTGACGCTTTTTGCCGATCAAGATATTAATATTGATGCTGACACCGATTTTACATACGTTCTAGCCGACAATAACAGCATGACCTTCACAGCCACAAGAGATATCAATCTCAACGACAATCTTTTAGTGGAAAATCTCGCAGCTTTTACAATGACAACTACAAATGGAGATGTGAATGTTAGCACAGCATCAAACCTAGATTGCAACAACATTACCCAAATCACCATCAATGCTGGAAATGACTTTTTCATCGATAATACCGGTGCAACATCAGGTCAAATCAACACTGCCACCTCCTCTGCTATCAACGTGACTGCGGGAAATGATGCAATTATTTTGGGACGAATTGAAAATAATATTAATGGCGATATTTCTGTAACTGCAACCCGAGATATTAAGGTTGGCCCAAGTACAGGAACAATAGGACAAGCGCGCTCTCGCATTGGAACTCTTTTTGGAGACGTACGAATTGACGCAGGTCGTGATCTTCTTTTGGAGGCGGGCTTCAATGATGATGATGCCTACGCACAGATAGGATATAATGCCGCTTCGATTAACAGTGATATTTATTTAACTGTTGGGCGCAATCTCACCCTTCTCTCAACAGATTCCAATGATGATGGTTTTACCCTAATCGGACACGGGGGGTCTGCAGGTAACTTTGCAGGGCTTAAACAGGGAAATATTATCATCAATAGTGTCGGTGGTGATTTAACCTTGGAAGCGCGCGGTGGCCCAGGTAATACCGAATGTTTTTCCCAAATAGGGCACGCTCATGTTGATGATAGCGATATTGTTACCCTAAAGGGGGACATTCGTGGACCAACTGCTGGCTCCTATGCGCAAATAACAGGCGACGTAAAAATCGAAGGTGGAGTGGCAACACAGGCTTATGCCCTAATCGGTCACGGTGGATCAAACGTAACAGGAAATCTTTTTCTCGAAGGAAATATCTTAATTGAAGCAAAAAACTTTGAAATTGAGGCAGGTTCAGCTCAAGATACAGCAGCAGGAATTGGCTTTCGTACACGATTTAGCGGAGGTGCACCGCGAACATGTACAATTTCAAACGCTTCAGTCAAAGTCAAAGCTGATGAACTCATTACTCTAGTTGCAGGCGGAGCAGCCGGTGATTCCGGTGCTGTATTCATCGGCGGCTATGTAAATACAACTTCCAACAGCCGATTTGGAGATATTGATATTGCAGAAATTGATATTGAAGCAGGAACAAATATTACTATTTTAGGAGGGATTAGCTCCGCAAATGAAAACCTCTCTCTTTTCGGAGCAAAAGTCATTAACACCGAAGTGACCCCCCAAACAACACCTGGAACAAGTCGCTCTAGTCTCACCATTACGACGGGAGGAGACATGTCTGTGATTACCCGTAATGGTGAAGCAACCTTCATTCAAAATGGTGATACCACAACAGCTGGAAGAACCTTTAACATGAATATCGGTCACGATCTCTTTTTAATGGGGGAAGCGGAAGGGATAACAGTAGATGCTATTGATACGGGAAACATAACCGTTGGGCGAAATCTCTCTCTCTACTCTGACAATGAAGCTGCTGTTATTAATGCGGAAAGCACCTTAAATGTGACGGTTGGTCAAGATATACTTTTACTAGGACACTGTAGAAGTAGCGGGTCACCTACTTTTACAGAAGCATTAATTCATAACCAAAGTGGTGATTTAACAGTCATCGCAGGACGCGATATCAACCTACAGCCTTTTGGAAGAATCCGCACCGAAGGCACAGGAAATACTGTTATTGTCGTTGATAACGATTTCCCCACAGCTCCTGGAATTGGCCCTGGACAGCTCAACATGAATGTACATTCCCGAATTGGAACAACCGGCGGACCATCTGTACAAATTTTCACAGCAAAACGCTCGCAAAACTCTATTTTAAATAACTATGGCAGTACTTTTGTAGATGCAGCTATTAACGGAACAGAATTCACTCCAGGCACACTCTTTGTCGATTCAGCAACAGAGATCTGGCAGACCTATTTTCCAAGCTCATCTGGAGGAACGCCCTACACGATTTTCTACAAAGATGGTCCTACAACCCCCTCTTCTCTGCCGACACTCATCACAATTCTCAATGAAGATCCACGGTTTTTCTTTGCAAACTATGAACTCTTCTGGAAACCCTTCTATCGCTACAACTTGCTTGGAGATCTACCAGAAAGTCCCTGGCCAAACCTCAATTGCGAAGTGCAATGTGAGTTAAACGAAAAAGGCTCCTGCAACTGCCCCTCTTCGATGCAACCCTTTAGGGAGTAAAAGCAATCACCCCTTTTAGTATCTCAAGCGCTCGCCATTGATCGTTCGGTATAGCGGTTTTCCAGTTCGCGATTGCGCGCCTACGTCTCGCAACCACGCCGCCATCGCATATCCCACATAAGATCGTGAGCTCTTTTGTAAAAAGAGGTCGAGCGGAATGAAAAAAGCGATTCCCTTGTCATAGTAATTTTTGTGATTTACGCGATCGCCGCCATTTGTAAACGTGTACCAGAGAGAAAATTGTAAACCACTGCGATAGGTTTTTGTAAGGGAGAAGCGCGCGCCCCAATCTTTTGCCAAAAACTGTCCTGCATTTATTGCAAAGCTCAGATGCAGCGGGCGAAAATCGTAGTAGAGATTGAGAAAACCTTGTGTGCCGATAAACGTGCCATCATAATTCCGCACATCTGTTGTGAAACCCAAGCCGTCTGTTTTTCTTTTAACTACTACAGCTCCTTCAAGCCCAACAGCCCAATCGCTATTCACTGGATAGTAGAGAAATTCCCCTGCAACTCCCCCATACATCGGCTCAAAATAACCTGTAGCAAGACGAGAAAAAGTCCCCCCGCCCATATTGAAACTCTTCTGCAAATAGGCCTGCTCTAGGCTAATTGTTGAATCGTAATAGCGCACCTTGTCAGAGCGCACAACAGGAAGCTTTGAAGGATTTAAAAAATCGCGATCGCCCACGTCAGAAAGACTCGTGTAGAGGTTTGTTGCCACCTGCATTTTGTAGTAGAGCGAATCGAAAAGATAGCCTTCTGGACCCGCAACAACGCCAAAAGTTGCTTTTAATTTTCCCGATGTTGAGCCAAAAAAGGTAATCGCACGTGGACGAACAGTTAAAGTCACAATCGGTTTTTTTCTACGAAAAAGCGCGATTGCATCATAAGAATTAGGCGGCGACTCCACTTCTGCTCGCGGTGATAATACTTCGAGTTCAAATTCATCCATCCGCTCTTCACGAAATTTTTCTAAATCCTGCTCGCGATAGGTATATTGCTGCGCTTGCACGCCGTCTGCCTCTAAGACAACAATCGCTTCGTCAACATTTTCTGGGATGAGGCGTGCGAGTACATTTTCTACGCGAGAGCGAAAATCCCCTTCTTCTCGATAGCGCGTGTTGATCACACGCAGCCAAAGAGCCCGTTTTTCCTCACATTGCAAGTAGACTTTTGTTAAATAAAGCCCCTGCTCCAAAAGGGCAAAAGCAAGTTCACTCGCAAACAATCTTCCAGGACGCAGCTGATCAAGCGGATGCACATCGACCGGCCCTTTATAAATCGGAGCATTATCAATTTTGGGATAGAGCCCATTAGAGCTGCCAAAGTTGTAATTCAAGGAGGCTGATGCCGCCAATTTCTCCCCACGCACCTGAGAAACTTGCAACTGCAGTAGAGGAATAGGCGTATAGATCAATCCAAAATTAATCGGATACTTTTGGCTGCGGCCTTTTGGACTAGGATCATCCTCATAATTAATGGGATCATATTCGGCGACAAGAGAGAGTCCCAACTTGCGAAAAGGCGTCCACGCCGCCCCGCCAAAAAAACCCGAAATGCGCCCCTTCCCCCAACCGACCGTCAACTCAGCGTTATACTCTTTCCATTCCTTCGTCCCCACAAAATAAAACGAATTGAAATCGCGCGAGCCGAAAAAGTCATTCCACCCCATGGCAAAGCTCGGCAAAAAAGGGAAGTTTTCGCTCGGTCGCAAAAATGCAAACTTCACATTTGCCTGCCGATCTGCTTGATTCCCAAAGCCTTGCTTGCCAAAATTGCCATCTAAAATTCCATTAAAGATGCGATAATTTCCAGAAAATTCAATATGAGAAAACATCTGAAAGTTCAAATTGAGCAGTGTATAGGGCGGCAGTGAAACAAGCCCAAGAGAAATGGTTCCTTCTTCATTCATGCGTGCAGAAGGCATATTTAAATACCCCCCAACGCCCGTGTTGTTATAGAAAAAGGGCAAACGCTCGGCAATTTCGCAGTCGATCTGGCGCACAAGCTCCAAGTCGCGCAAAAGCGGATCTGCTTCCTGAGCAAACACCCCCCCCACCAAAAACAAAATAAAGATTACGTTTCGCAATTGCTAAAAAATCGTTCAATTTCAAAGACAAAAGGATAAAGGGAAATGATCAGAGGCGCAAGGACTACCAAGCCTTGTCGCAGTATTTTATCAACTAAAGCCGACTAAAGCTTACTTTTGATGCGCTTTTTTCATGAAGTCTTTGATCGCATTCGCCCAAATGCAAATGAAATTCTTGCATCTTGATTTGTTACCATATGCTCAAAGTCGTCATACGCTTCTCCAGTGAGAATACTGAGGCTATTATCCGGTATTTCAAAAGCTTCAAAAGACTCATTAGCTCCTTTCTTCTTAAAGAATGTCATCGAACTAGCAGTTTTTTCTCCACTGGGTCGCACAGAATAGATAATGGTCATACGCTCTTTTGCCGTGTCTTGGTGATAAGGAAATACAGCACCTTTTTCGTAGATGTTCATACTTACATTGTAATTATCCAAGCCAAGATTTTTCACTTCCGGCAGCAAGCGAATTCGTGGGATAAGCTTTTCCCGTAAAAAATTGGGAACATGAATTTTGTCAGAAAAATGAAAAAGTTCTCGATTTTTTTTGAGAAGGCACCCTGTGTAATCTCGAAATTGAATCTCCTTCCCGCTATCATCAATTAAATATGTATCATAGAAAAAACCCTCAGGATTTCCAAAAAATCTAGAGTGGAACTTACGTTTGTCTTCTCTTGGTGCATTTCTTACCGCTTCCATCAATTTATGAGTACTTAGAACGACCCCTTCATACTCTGAACCAGGAAGAAAATTCTTGTATAGAGAGAATCCCGATAAACACCTTGAAAAGGGAGAAAAACATTGGCGTGTACTGTTCAAAAAAAATCCTCCTTGTTTAGAGGAGGATTTTATCAAAATCAGAAATGAATTTCTACTCTGCTCAGGAAGCCTTAGAAGTCTATTCTTGCTGAAACTTCTAGTCCTTGAACGGTAATGTTGCCAGAACCTCCAATAGAACCGCCTACCACAACTTGGTTAGGCCCTCCAGGGGTAACAACTCCTGCTTGGCCGAGCTGAATCGAGCTTTGGTCAAAATAGACTGAGAAATCATATTTAACACTAAAGTCTATGTAGCTTTTATCTTGAAAAACAGAGCGTCCCCATGCAAGCCCTAAAGAGAGATCTATGATGGGTTTGACATCATTGATGTCTTGTTTGTTTTTATAGGTAATGTCGGTTGAAGATCCTAGCAATGGAAGACGGGAGTTAGTTTGTTTAATTTTAACACTATCACTCACACTAAGTAAGCTAAAAGCGCAATCACCTAGCATTTTAAACCCACCGTAAATATTCCATACGCTATCGAAGCTAATTTTAGGACCAATTCCCCATGACTCAGAACTATTAGAAGATTTTGCAACCCCCGGTACTGTTAACGGAACATATGTGACATCATAGCTTTGATCAAGCCAAAGTGTTCTAAGCCCAATTGCAGGTCTAAAAGTTAGGTGTTGCCCTAAGTAGAAATGGCGACCAACTTCAGCATCAATGATATCAAAATCGGTTTTCCACTTCGCTGACGCACGGCGACAATCTTCTGCAAAAATTTGACCAGCAGAAACAAATGTTATCCATAACGGATGAAGTCGTTGATTTGCAGACTGTACGCTTGTGGATGAAGAAACTTGTTGATGGAATCGGGTATATTCAACTAATACATCCCAATTGTCATAATCAGTTTTATAGCCTAAACCGACTCTAAAACCAGGCTTATATTCAAAATCAAGGTCTGCCGACTTTCCATCGAAGAGAAAGTTTTCTATAGCTGCAGGATTTGGGTTAAATGAGTTGTTTACATAGGCGTAGGTTAAATAATCACCCGCTACTTGCCAATAAACAAAAGAACCTGTGACGTAAAGATTTGTTGGTGCACAAGAGCTATATGTCACTGGGGCGTTATAAGCGGCAATTTCTGGTAACAACTCCTCTGTTTCTTCACAACATGTCGGCTGCTTCTGTTCGACAGGGCAGTTTGGCATGTTTTGAGAAGAGTTTTGCCCGCTAGCAATGAGAAGGCAGGGGCATACGACAGCAAGCCAATATTTTTTTAAGAAAACCATAAATAAACCTTTTTGTTATCATTTTAGATATTGGTCAGAGTAAGCAAGTAAACCTTTTTGCGCAATAGCACTCATCGGAACTTTGCTCGGACAGAGGAATTCTGCTAAGGCAAAATCTTCTGCAGCGACTTCGAGCAAGCCGAGCTCATCAGCCAATTCTAAATCTTCTGCTAAAAGCGCTTTGATCAGGTGCATGACAGAGATTTCCATTGGCATCACTTTTTGGTAGATGCCGCCATCGACAAAAGCGCGCTCTTCTCCATGTTGCAGAGTGGAAAATTGCGCCTGTTTGGATGTGAGATAAGCTTTGAGCGCAGAATAGTTTTTGGTTTTGAGACGCAGGAAGTGGAGAAGTTTGCGTTTGTGACTCTCTTGAATAGCGCAAAGAACGGAATCGGAAAATCCTAGGTAACCATCGGGCGCTACTTGCCTGCCTGTAAGAGGATTTCCTGAGATAATGCGCACTTCTTCGTTTTGAAAAAGTTCGCTAATCTGTGTGCCAACAGTCGCAAAATAGTAACCGCGTTTTTCTTCAGGAACAGGATCACCAGCTAAGCTAATGAGACGTCTATTATAATAGCGATTTTCCAAAGCAAATATACCAATAGCAATGACATCATGCACCTGCACTGTCCAAACGACTTCATCACGATTTTTGATTGGATCAATGTGATAAATATGGAGGGAAGGATTTGCGATTGGATGCGGCCCTTCAGCTGTGTGCATTTGCACATTTTGCAATTGCATAGGCTCTTTTGCGGTCACATGAACGGTAGCGATTTTTGCAAGGAGCTCTAATCCTTTTTCAAAGGCTTCTTTGTGTTTTTCGATTTCAAGTGCTGGTGGTGGTTCGTAAGGTGCAGAGGTAAGCGCTTGTACAAAGATGCTTTTGGGAAGACGTTTGGGATTTGCAAGAATATCGCAAGGACGCATACGAATATGAGCAAAAAGACCTGCGGAAAGAAAGGCTTTGATTAGACCTTCTTGATCTTCCTTTTCAATTTTTGGAAGAGGAGCGTTTTTCTGCTCGGCGTCTAATTCAATAACGACTGCGAGGATACGTCTTTTTTCTCCGCGCTTGATCTCAACGACTTTTCCGGAAACCGGACTTACAAAAAAACGCTCGGGAAGATCTTTGTCGTAAGCAAGTGGTGTGCCAATTTGGACGAGATCGCCTTCATGCACTTTTAACGCGAGACGTATGTCAGTAAAAGAGCTCAACTCTAATGCAGCGCGCTTTGGTTGAGGCAACTCTCCGAATTGTTTTTCAGATTTTCCTGGGACGGGTATATTTAACCCTTTGTGAATCTTGATATGCATATTCAAAACTATCTCCCATTCATCTATTTACTTCCACACAGATGTTGAAATTTAAAGATGGATTTAGTACAATATTAATATTAGTTAAACCGGAGTTACATGGACTATTACAAGCAATTTAAGAAACACCTTTCAAATAATGACTATCCATCTTTTTTGAACTTGTGGGAAGAATATTGTGAATCCGATGAAATTGATGGCTTAGAGCTAAAAGAAATTTTACTAGCAGCAAAAGAAGCAAACATCACCACCTCTTTCGGCCTCTATGTCGAAAACATCCTAACTCTATGGGAAAAAATCAACGATACCGAGCTTTCTCGTGAAACTTTTGCGCTTGTTTTCGACCTTCAAACTACGAATTCCCCCGAACTTGCAACAAGGGCTATCGAATATTTACAGGCGCGCTTTCCAGACGACAAAGACTTTGCACATAAGCTAAAGCTTGTCGGCCTACGTGAACAAGTAGATTTTCAAGGCTCCGTGCGCAACTTTGAGCTGCTCGCACATATGAAAAAAGGCAATTTCGTATTCCATTCCGGCGGCTGGGGTGTTGGCGAAATCATGGATGTTTCAGGTTTACGCGAACAGATCTCCATCGAATTTGATTATGTTTCAGGCATTAAGGATTTTTCCTTTGCAAATGCCTTTAAGGTCTTAGTCCCTGTTTCCACGGAGCATTTCCTCGCAATGCGTTTTGGCGATCCCGACAAATTGGAAGAGTGGGCAAAACGCGACCCTGTTGCTGTTATACGAAGATTGCTCACCGACTTGGGCCCTAAAACTGCGGCGGAAATAAAAGATGAACTCGTAGAGCTTGTGATTGATGAAAAAGAGTGGCCCCGCTGGTGGCAGACAGCTCGCAATAAGCTAAAAAAAGACAATCTCATCGAAACTCCTGACGATTTGCGCTCCCCTTTTACTCTCCGTGAAAATGAACTCACCCCAGAAGAGCGTCTAAAACAATCTTTAGAAAAAAGCCCCGATACCGATTCCTTCATTCAAATGGTTTACGCTTTCTTGCGCGACTTTTCCCTCGCATTAAAAAAAGCAGAATTTAAAAACTCTTTAGCAGAAAAGCTCGTGGACATTATCAAAACAGAAGAGCTGACAGATGCACAAGAATTACAGCTCTATTACCTTCTTGAAGATTTAGACCCTGCAAAAGCACTTAAAGCTAAAGAAGAGCTGATTAAACGTTTTTCAAATATCCAAATGATCATTGCAAAGATCGAAATCGTCGCTTACAAAAAACGTACCCTTGTTCTTATTCATAAGTTGCGTCCTGATTGGAGCGAACTCTTTTTAGAAATGCTTCTAACTCTGCACCAAAACCCTCTACGCGATTACATCTTACAGACCTTAGTTGAAGAGAAAAAAGATCACGAATTGAAAACGAGACTAGAGACACTCTTCCAAAACCCCAGCCGTCATCCTCTTGCGATGCACTGGTATATGCAAAAAGTCATGCAAAATGATGCTCTTCCCTTTGCTGATGCAGAAGGAAAATGTCGTGTATTTGAAGCCTTTCTCTCCCTCTACTATCAACTTGAACGTGATAAAGGCCAGCGCGATCTTCTTAAGAAGATGCAAAACTTTTTACTCGCAGGCCGTTTTGCAAATGTACGCCAAGTTTTCCAAGGCGCTAGCAAGGAAATGGTTCACGAATTTTTGCTTCTTGCGACAAAGTGTCATACACTTTCTGACCACGCTAAAAAAATCTTTCACTCTTTAGCTGAAGTGGTGCATCCCTCACTCGGAACTCTATCAAGCAAGTATCAAGATGAAGAAAAAGAGGATGTTCTCTGGACAACAGAAGAAGGATTTAACAAAATCAAAAATCGCATGCATCAGATTGCGACGGTAGAAACAGTAGAAAATGCTAAGCAAGTAGAAATTGCAAGAGCCTACGGGGATCTGCGCGAAAACGCCGAATATAAATCTGCCTTAGAGCAGCGCTCCCGCCTCCAATCAGAACTCAAAAGCCTCTCCGATCAGGTCGGTCAAGCACGCGTAATGAACGCCACAGATGTCGACACAGCAAAAGTCGGAGTGGGTTGTATTATCGACTGCGTCGACAGCAATGGAAAAGAAACCACCTTCACTCTCCTCGGCCCTTGGGATGCCGATCCAGAAAAAAACATCCTCTCATTTCAGTCTAAACTCGCAAAAGAGATGACGGGATTAGAAGTTGGTGCTACCTTTAAGTCTGCGGATGCCGAATACACCATCAAAAAGATCCGTAACTACTTTTCATGAGACTATTACTAGCTACATCAAATCTGCACAAGCTGCGCGAAATCCGTGCTATATTGTCAAAAAACAAAAGTCTTGAGCTGCTTACGCTGCGTGATTTTCCACAATTTAAGCTACCTGAAGAGACGGGTACAACTTTTGAAGAAAACGCCATTCTTAAAGCAATATCTGCAGCAAAAGAATTGCACATAATGACCCTTGCAGACGACTCAGGACTTGTCGTTCCAGCATTAGATGATCGACCGGGCATCTATTCAAACCGCTACGCTGGAGAAAACGCCTCCGATAAAGAGAATCTTGAAAAACTGATCAACGAACTACATAACATTAAACCAGAAAAACGATTGGCCCGTTTTGAGTGCGCTATGGCACTTAGTAATGAAAATGGCGACCTCATCAAATGCGTCACTGGCTCCTGTGAAGGATCACTTATTTTAGAGCCACGCGGCAATAAAGGATTTGGTTACGATCCCATTTTCATCAAATACGATTACAATAAAACAATGGCAGAACTTACCGAAGATGTGAAAAACCGCATCTCTCACAGACGCAGAGCCTTTGATAAAATCCTCATCACCTTAGAATCACTTGGAATACCTTGTTGACGGTTATAATCTCCTTTTTCGTATCGTCCCCGCACCAGATGATGTAGAAACAACGCGCAAAGAACTTGTTCAATTCCTCATATCCGTCCCATTAAAAATCCGTGTTGTCTTTGACAGCCCCAGCGAAGGCGGCTCCGAGCTGCCTATCCAATCCAAAAAAGGCCCTCTCGAAATCCTCTTTTCACCACGCGAACTCTGCGCCGATCGCTACATCTTAGAACTGCTTTCACACGAAAAAGGCGAAATCACCCTCGTTACCTCCGATCGTCCCCTCGCTTTTTCTGCAAAAGAGTATGGATTTAGAACCATTTCCGCGGAAGAGTTCCTAGTGCTTGCCCATCACAAACGCAAAAAGAAAAAAGGAAAGCCCCACTATCAAGAAAGCGACTTTGAAAAAGAAGAGCTGCGCAAAATCTTTGAGAAGCGCCTAAAAAACAACGGTTTTTGAATTTTTTCGAGTCTTTCTTGCAAATCGTGTAAAACAACGCCCCCATCATCCACACAACTTTCAATCGTTTTCCCCCCTTCCACAACAAAAAGAACATGCCCCTCATAAATAATCATATCAAGCGGCTCTAAATCTCCCACTACCGGCTCTCCAAAACTTTTTAACCAAGAAGTGTTGCGCGGAGTGATTCCCCCTGTTGCTTCAAAAAGAAGACCAGAACAATCGAGCCCACGAAAAAGCCAGCGCGAGTCGCCAGGAAAAAGCGACAGCATCTCAGGAACACCTTGAGAACAATTCCCGCCCCAAACATAGGGAAGAGCTAACTTGGAATAAAAACTTTCTAATATTTTATCACCCGAAGGCATTAAACGTTTTTTTGGCGTCCCATTTCCAATAAAAATTTTCGGGATATAAAGCGGAACCTTTGAAGGATAAAAAGAGAGCTCTACTTGATAAAAACCCTCTTCTTCCCCAATAACCTCTACCTCAGTTCCCTCAAAAATAATGAGCTCCAACGGACGAAAAAGGCCCTGCTCATCCTCCTTATATTCGAGATTTGTCGTATGGAAGACAGGAGCATTCGTAATAGATATTTGCATAAAACTATCATAACAAATAATGTGTGAAAAAAAAGGAGTTATCCATGAAGAAGTCCCTATTATTCATTTGCCTAGCATTATTCGGCGCAACAAGCTGTAATACATCACAGCCACAGCAGCAGCAAACACCTGCAACAAAAAAGAATCAGCCTGCAAGACCAAGCACACCTAGCTGCCCTGCAGACGATCCTTGCGATACAGATCCTTGCAAATAAGTTGATGAATAATTCCTAATCGCCTATAAACCTCAAAGAGGTGTTGAACACTTGATCTTTTCTAGAATTCGCTAAAAGATCAACAGGTAAACACCTCCAAAAAAAGGTTATGTCTATGATTAGGAATTTTGTTCTCTGTTTTGCACTAGTAGGATTTGTTGGATGCAATAAAGGCACAACGCCAAAGACTCCAAAAAAAGAGTGCTGTAAAACAGCTCTTAAAATCAATATTACTTCAGAACCGGGAACGCTTGATCCGCGAAAAGCACGAGGTCTCTCTGATATTAACGTAATAAAAATGTTTTTTGAAGGGCTCACGCGCGTCGATTGTAACGGCGCCCCCTGTTGCGCACTCGCAGAAAGTTACGACCTCTCTGAAGATGGACGATTTTATACATTCCACCTGCGAGAAAGCACTTGGTCAAACGGAGATCCTCTCACAGCAAACGATTTCGTCTACGCTTGGAAAAAGTCGCTCTCCCCCAATTTCTCTTCCGATCAAGCAGGACAACTCTTTCCGATAAAAAATGCCAAATCAATCAAGGAAGGCAAACTTCCTATGAGTTTTCTCGGCGTTAAAGCCTTAGATAGCAAAACCCTTGCAGTGAAGCTTGAAAATCCCACCCCCTACTTTCTCGACTTACTCGCCTCTCCAGTTTTCTTTCCCGTAAACGCAAAAATCGATAGAGAAAACCCCAATTGGGCGCAAAATAGCCAGACATTTGTCAGCAACGGACCATTCAATTTATCAGAATGGAAACACCACAATCAGATGGTAGCAGAAAAAAACCCGCACTACTGGGATAAAACCTCAGTAAAAATGGGAAAAATCGAAATGGCAATGGTCGATGAAGCGACTGGTTTTTCTCTCTATGAAAACAAAGAATTGCACTGGGAAGGATCGCCTTATGGCGTCATTCCAACAGACGCCCTCTCGTCGTTGAAAACTCATGAAAAACTCCAAGTGAAACCATTTTTAGGCACCTATTGGATCCGCGTCAACACAGAAACAGCCCCCTTTAACCATCCCGGATTTCGCAGAGCATTGGCACTGGCAATCGACCGCAACGCCATAATTGAACATGTTACACAAGGAAGCCAAATACCTGCTTTAGGCATCGTTCCTGAAAGCATGGGATTGCAAAAAACCACACTTTTTTCCGATCACAATACCTCCCTTGCTAAGGAACTCTTTGACCAAACAAAAGAAGAACTCGGATTAAAAGAACTTCCTGAAATACGCCTTTCCTACGCAAACTCTGACCGTAACCACCGCATCGCACAAGCGATACAGGAGCAGTGGAGTGAAGCATTTGGTATTCAAATAGCCTTAGAATCTACAGAGACAAAAGTCTATTTTGATCGCGTGCGCAATCAAGATTACCAACTTGCATGCGGATCTTGGATCGCCGACTATAATGATCCCATTAACTTCCTTGAAGTTTTTGCCTCGAAAAATAACGGGACGAATAATACCGGCTGGGAAAACGAAGAATTTGCCGCACAGCTTGAAGAATCCTACACCATTCAAGACGACCAAGCGCGTAAAGAACTTTTGGCAAAATGCGAAGCAAAACTTGTTGAAGAGATGCCCGTAATGCCGATTTTCTACTTCACCATGCTCTACGTGCAAGATCAAAACTTGCAAGACGTCGTACTGACTGAAACAGGCAACCTCGACTTTAAATGGGCCTCATTTAGAGGAGACATCCGTTGAGAAAACTCCTCTTTCTCTTCCCGCTAACGCTTTTTGCAGGGGCGATCACCATAAAAAATGATAGCCCCTACACCCTTACCGCAACAGTTTTTAGCAATGCCAACATCCAACTTGGTGCCATGACAATTGGACCAAGTGAGAGCGTAACATGGGAAGATACCTCCTACGGAAC
>JAJFMI010000169.1 GCA_021772235.1 Chlamydiota bacterium | reverse complement strand
AATCTACCGCGTCTACCATTCCGCCACATCGGCATGACCTTTGATTATGACTGATCTTGCAAAAAACTGCAATCACTGGATCAAAAATACCTTTAGAACTATCGGCGTTTGAGGGAGAGACATTAAATAATATTTTAATACATTGTCTTATCCACATCTGAGCTTAGATTTTTAAGTTCTTTTTTGTTAACATTTATTTTCTTGATTGTTTTTGAAAGGTTTTATTGTGAAAGTTTGGGATTTTTGTACTGTTGCGTGCTTCTTTGAAAAGTACTCTGCTGTTTTTGAAGTTTGTAAAGGGGCGGTGGTTGCAAGGAGGGTCTTTTTTGAGGATTTAGTTGGTGACGAGGGTGTGCCGGTTGATTTTTCTGAAAGAGAGCTTGGATTGCTTCCGGATGATTTGCCTGATGGGAATATGCAGCGTATTGCTGCGTTAATCGATAGAGGGTTTGTTCCGCTTTTTTACGATGGACGGGTTGTTTTTAGGGGCGGTGAGGTGAGTTTGCCCGGTCCGTCTGTTTTTGATTTGCAATCCACTCGCTCATTTCAGTTCTCTTTAGGTCCTTGCAGGATTGAAGGTTTTGATCCTAAAAGTGGGGAGTTGGAGTTAGCTCTTTCTCAAGATCAGGTTGCTGAAATGAATCATGCTGTTGCGAAGAATTTATCCGAACACGGTTTCCACTCGATGGCTTTTGCTCATCAAAAGTCTGCAGGAGATTTTTGTTCTATAGAATCTCTTTCGATTCAAAAAAGGGGGATGAAAGAAACATGCGCAATTATTGAAGAGGAACTTCACGATGGACAGGGGAGTGAGCGATATGCTCAGTCTGCTGTGGAGAAGGCAAAGGTTTTAGAGGGGAAGGCTTCTGCCGAGAGGCGTTTGGGTAGGAAAGAGCGGGAGTTTGAACGTTTGCTAGAAGAGGGTAAGAAGGGGGATTTGCGCTCTCTTTTAAAGGCTATTTCTCTTTGTCCTTCCAGTTTTAAGCCTTATTATTCTGCTTTTATGTGGGTGTCTTTTTTGTCTCGTATTTATCCCCGCTTGGCTGAGGAGTTAGTGGATGGCGCTTTCGAGATTTCTCCTCTGCTCACTCTCAATGTTCTTTTAACAATTCTTATTCAACGAAATGTTGTTCGTTTTGAAGATTACTCTTCTTTCGTTGCTCTTATAGAAAAAAGGTTTCCTTCTGAGTGGGCTGTTTTTGCGGTTACGAACGCTCTCAATAAATCTGAAATGGTGTGTTTGCCTGATAGGATTCAGGAAGAACTTGTCGCTCGGGACCACTTTTCTAATTGTTTGGAATTGGGCCTTTCTTCTGCTTTCTATGGAGACTTTGAGAAGGCGTATGGGTGTTTTTCGAGGGCTAAATGTTACCATATTTCTGATAAAAGGCCTTATATGTTTATGGCTCTGTTAGATTTGCAACGGGGGGATTTAGTATCTGCTATTAAATTGTCTGGATTTATGGGGTATCTAGTTGATTGGGCTTTTGAACATGTGGGCGCCAGAAATGTTTACTGGTTAATAAGGAAGGTTGATGGTAAAAAAGCAAGGCCTCAGGATGAGGAGTTTATTGAGGTTTCGGTTTTAAAGGCTCTTATTGCTCTTTTTCGCGTGGAAGAGTTGGCTTCTGTTAAGAAGAAGATGGAGGTTTTTCATGAGAGGTTTTTAGAGTATTTAAGGTCTCCGGATGCTGATCTTGTTTGGGCGGATCTCGCTTTATCTGTGGTGGAAAAACGGCTCGATGTTTTTGTCGAGGACTCTACGGTGAAGGTGCAGTTTCTTTTCCGTTTATATAGTTTGTTTAGCACGAGATGTTATCAAGAATTGCGTGGCCGCGGCGCTGATCTCTCTGCTTATAAAGATATTGCTGAAGAAAGTGATGAGGGTGTTGTCTTTTCTGTTTCTGGTCTTATTACTTATCCTGAAAAAGAAAAATGTGTGTTCTCTATTCACAGAAACTCTATGCGTTTGCGTCATAATTCTAGTGTTTCCGTTTTAGATGCTCTTTTATGGAGAAGGTTGAATGATGTTTCTCCGCTCTTTATTCGCTCTGGTGCTTTTGTTTCTGCGGATTTATTGGGTTTTCTTCAAGGATTGCCTGTCGATGGCTCTCCTGTTTTCCCTCCGTTTATGAGGGCTTTCCTCATGCGTATGGAATCCGAAAAGAATATTGATGTTGTTATGGGGTTTTTCAGGTGGCTTTTAACGCACAATGTTCTTGTGCCAAAGGATGCAAGGCCTGCTATTACTCGGTTGTTTTTTTCTAATTTGCTTGAGGGTGTTGTTCCTTGTAAGGGGAAGGAGGAGTTAAGTGAGTTGGGTTATCGATGGCTCGATCAATTTTCTTTAGCTGTTTCTATTGGAGGTGTCTGGGATGCTGCTAATGTTTGGGAGCTTTTTCATAATGAGGACTGGAATGGTGTAGGTGAGAAGCTTGATGGGTTTTTCAAGGATTGGGAGGAGATTTTAGGTTGCGGAATAGACTTTATTGCTCTGCACGCTATTTGTTTAGTTAAGGCGCTTTATGATCAGAGGGGGGTGTTCTCTTCTTTTCCTTCTCAGTTTTCTTCTCCTCTACATGAAGATTTGTGTCGTTTGGCTTTTTCTATTGTTGCTAGGGATGGTGTTAGGCACCCTCTTGCGATTCCTAAATGGGATCTTTCAAGGGAAGAGATTGAAGATTTCTGTTCTCTATTTATTGGTCCTAGATTTGGGGAGGATGATGAGGTCTATTTAGCTCGTTTAGAGGGTTTGAGGTTGATGGATGTTTCGGATTTGCGTAATGCAGGTAGGGTTAATACGGAATTAGATTCTACGGCGCCTGATCAGGGGTGGTTGATTCCTCTTTCTTCTCCTCATAATTTTATGTGTATTCAGGGGATTGTTGAGAGAGAGGTGGAGATTGTAAGGGCGCGTCTTGATAAGTCTGCTCTTGTACGCGATGAAGCTCCTGATTACTCGCAAGATGAGAGTTTTATTCAATGGGTTGAAGGTCGTGGGAGTTTGGTTGCTGATTATGTTAAAGATTCTAAGGCTGTGATGAGAGATCTACCTAAGGTTTCTGATAAGGTGCGTAAGAGGTTTGTCCAGGAGCTTGAGAAAAAGGTGGATCATGCTGAGCACTATGCCTCTCTTGTGAAAAAGATGCCAAAAGTGGAGTGTGATAAGGGGAAGCGTTTTTGGCAGCTTGTTCATTTGACTTGCAATGTTATTGATGCTGTTCATGCCGGTAAACGTTCGGATGGTATGTACGATTTGGTTTTAGAAAATGAGGGTGAGGCTAGGATTGTTGCGCTTTTACTTTGGGAAATGGGGCGTGAGAGATATGCTGATGTTCTCGATTTTGCAGGGTTTTTTCACGGGCCTGAAATCCATGTTTGGGGAAATGGTCCTCGTATCAATCACATTAATGCTGGTGTTTTCCGTGATGGGAAAAAACCTGAATCTATTCATCTGTTTTTCTTCAGACCAAGTTTTGCTCGGAGGTAGGTTTTCATCGCTCTATAGCTGGTAGAAAGTAGTGTTGGGAGTGCATTTTTTTGTGCTTCTCTGGAGGTAAGTATTGTTTTGACTACCCTTGGTATGTATTTCATAAATGGATTCGGAATAAAAACTTCTGATAATTCAATGTTTTTTGCTACATGACTTAATGGTGTAAGTTCTCTACCTAGCAATTTTCGAAAATTATCTGTGTCTAGTTGGGTTTCTTTTTCTAGTTTTGCATATTCTGCTGCGTAGCCTGCGATGTGTCCATATGGAAAATATTTTGCAAAAACATCAAATTCATCTGAGCTGACGGGCATTGGAATAAATGGTACGCCAAGCATTTCAGTGTATGCTCTTAAAAATTCTGTACAGGTGAACTCTTCTTGCCCTACTGCATTAATTATTATTCGATTTTTATTCGAGGTCAGGAAGCGGCGCACATTCAATGCTGCCTCTTCAATGTCTGTCATGTTTACTGGGTGAAAATTTGGTTCTTGTCCATTATGATAAATAATTGGTATTACAAGTGAGTGTCTTGCTAGCTGTTCTGGTGACATCGCATGAGAAGTAAGGTTTCTTGTTAATCTGTCCAAACTTTGAACAGCGTAACCAATGCGAAAAACATATAAATTTTGTATGTTTTGAAAAGAGGTGTTTTTCAGTAGCAGCTCATCGGCTTCTCTTTTCGTTAACCCATATTCGTCTGATAACCAGTTTGCTGCGGCTGATGATAGTTGTACAAAGTTTGAGCGCGCTTTGTACTCCTTATTTTCTAAATGGTTGTCAAGAGCTGTTGCAACTGTATAAACAGAATCTATGTTTAATTTTCTTAGGTCTGTATCTCTTGTGGGATGTGCTCCCCCCACTGCATTTACTACTGTGAGATCTTGATTAGGATGCACCAATAGATGGTCATCGAATAAGTGCTGCATTTTTTCAATATCAAACGTTGCGTTGTTTGCTAGCTCAACATATTCTACCCGTCTGTTTTTATTATTCGGGATTTTGCGTGCAGCGCTAAACACTCTAAATTTTTGGTTTACGGCTCTTTCAATAATTGCTGATGCAATGTCTGAAGTTCCTCCGTTTACCCATAATATGGGTGTTGGGTTGGAGCTAGTCGAAAGGTGTCTATAAAAAGGTGTCGCAAATACTGGTTTGGATAAATTTTTTATCATAATTAAATGAAATCCGTATTAGTTTAAGATAATTGTTTCATTTATCCTGTTTTATTTCAACGTTTAATTATTTTTTATATAATTGCTTGTGGTCGCTAATGTAAAAAATAATATTGAAAAATTTCGAAAATATCTTGAAGATTTTACCATTGTTTCTAATGCTGATGTTTTCAATGCTCTTGTTGCTGTGCATCTTTCTAGTAGTTGTCTTTCAGAAGCCGATATTCCACCGCTTTGAAGGATGGCACGGTTAATTCGCAACTGTGCTTTATTTCTCAAATACCAGTTGGATGAGATTCCCATATTTGCTGAAAATTTTACTGCTATGCCTGAGAAAGCGAATGTTGATGCTAGGGGATGATTTTTTGTGAATGAGATCATTTCTACCTCTTTTGTTAGAGGTTTATTTTATTAATTATGGATTAAATAATCAACAATAAACAAATCTCTTCTGTTTATTTAAAATAATCGTTCACTGCTATACAAACTAATAGAATCAAGGAGCCCTGTCTTACGGTTTTTGCGGCTTTACCAACTGTTTCAAGGGTTGCAGTTTTTGCGACTCTCCTAAGTGTATGATTTACTAGCGATTTTCTTTCTGTGCGGGTAATACCCCCACTATTTAGAATTGCTCTGTTGATTCGGATTTGCGCTTTGTCATGTAGGTACCAGTTGGATGTTTGTGCGCATGTGGTAGCTGGTCCGATTGTGAAGCTTGTGATCGCTGTTCCTGTTGCAAAAGGGTGGTCTTTGAAAAAATTGATCATGATAACTCCTGTTTTGGCTTTTGGGACTATTTTTTAGGTTTGATGAAAAATTTGCAATAGGAATTTTGTTTTTTTTAGTAGTGGACGGATGCGAGGAATAGGGCGTGCGGCGCTGCTGCGCGGCTCGCTTTGCGGCGGTCGCGGGTTGCGAGGATTTGGGGGATGGCGCTGGGAGGAAGTTTTTCGGCCGCTACGTCAAGTAGTGTTCCGGTGATGTTGCGTACCATTTTATAGAGAAAGCCGCCGCCTTCAAATTCTAAGCGAAGGCCGTTTGTCTCAGGTACAGCTTCTATTCGGTAGATGGTGCGGGTGGTGTTTTTTTGTGTTTCAGATTTGTTTGTAAATGCGGCAAAGTCGTGTGTGCCGGTGAGGTGTGGGAGTGCTTGTTGAAGGAGTGTTTGATTAAAGGGATGACGGATGTGTAGTGTGTAGCCTCTTTTAAAGGGTGAGAGGATGGGGTCAAGATGCAGGTGATAGTGGTAGATTTTGCGGCGGGCTGAAAAACGGGAGTGGAAGGTGGGCTCGGTTGGTGTGATGGTGAGGATGCGGATTGTTGGAGGGAGGATGCCGTTGAGGGAGCGGTGAAATTGGGCGAGGTTGGGGATGTCAGCGTCGATGTGTGCGGTTTGTGCGTGGGCGTGTACGCCGGCGTCTGTTCGTCCGGATCCGTAGATAGGAGTGCGCTTTTTTAGGATTGTCTGGAGGGCTTTTTCGATGGTTTGTTGGATCGTTGGCGCGTTCGGCTGGATTTGCCAGCCGGAAAAGTTGGTGCCGTCGTAGGAGATGAGGAATTTATACCGTTTGCACATGGGGGAGGTCGTGGGGGGTGGTGATTTTTATGTTGGATGGGTCGCCGGGTACGATATGCACGGAATATCCAGCTGCTTCAAGGAGTGAGGTGTCGTCTGTAAAATTGCGGTTTGGAAAGCGGGCAAAGGCGTTTTTTAGTTGATCGCGGGGCATGAGTTGGGGTGTGGCAGCGGCATAAAGGTGTTCACGGGGGATGGTGCGCAGGACGCGATTGTTCTGTCCGGTTTGTTTGATGGTCGATTGGATTGGGGTGGCTAAAAGTACGGCGCCTTTTTCTTGGGCGGCTTTATATAGTTTATTGCAATCGGCGTGTGTGGTGTAGGGGCGCGCGGCGTCGTGGATCAGTACAAGGGGATGGGTGGCAAGTGCGAGGGCGTTTTTGACGGAATCTTGGCGGCGAAGGCCTGGTTTTGCGTGCGGGGTGTCAGGAAATAGGTGGGCGTAGTCTGGGTCAACGACGACGATAATTTCGTGGATCCAAGGGATATTTTGAAAAAGGTGGTAGCTATGAAGGGCGATTGGTTTGCCGTCGAGGGGTAGAAATTGTTTTGGAATGGCTGTTCCAAAGCGCGTTCCTCTTCCTCCGGCTAGTAAGATCGCTGTGACTGTTTCCATGGAGACAGTCTAACACATGAGTGGAGCCTCCCGCAAGAGGCTCCAAATATTTTTTTTAAGAAAGGTGTTCGTTTAGTAGTTTTGTCATCTCAAACATGCTCACTTCTTTCTTTCCACCAAAAACGTCTTTTAGTGCTGCATCTGCAAGGATGTTGCGTCGGTTTTTTGGGTTCTGGAGGTCGTGCTTTTTAATGTACTCCCAGATTTTTTTTGTTACTTCTGTTCTTGGCATTGGGCCTTTGCCAATGATTTTCTGTAATTTTTCACTCAGCTTCATTGGCTTCATGAACTTGCTGTTTGTTGCTTCCTTTTTCGCCATCTGTCTCTCCTGATGTAATTGGACTAAAAGACTGTTTGTATCTGTCTTCTAATTTTCGTGTCAACTCCCATTATAGCGAATTTGTCTCGGAGTTTCTAGAAGTTTTCTTGCAATCTAGGTTATTTGCTGGCAATTTGTAGTTTCATGCTGATTGATTCTCTTCCACTTTTACGCGATTATTCGGATAAACTTCCTATGCTGCGCGAGGTTGTCGATGATGCATTTGTTGATAAGGTCGCAGGTTTTAATGCGGAAGATCAGCTGCTGCTTTTGTCGCTTGTTGTTGCTGGTCAGGGGCATCTTCTTGAGGGAGATTTGCTCAAAGTTTGCGCTGATGTGCGTGAAGTTG
>JAJFMI010000168.1 GCA_021772235.1 Chlamydiota bacterium | reverse complement strand
CGTCTCGTAAGAGGCGGTATTTTTCTTGAGGCAGCGACGCATTTTTCACAAGATTGCGCGCTGTCTCTTCTTCTTCAAACGGAAAAGCGATTAATGATACCGCGCCCTTTTGACGCCTCATGCGTTCGCTTGAAACAAGGCGTTTCATCGCCACTTTGGGATCGTGTTTGTAGTAGTAAAAGTGATAAGAGGCAGTGAAAAAATAGAGAAAGTCCCAGATGCTGCGGCGATTTTTTAAGACGAAGAGCTCTACTTCAGGAGAAAGTCCCATCATAAGCCAAGTGAGAACACGACCACGTCCAGGGAGAAGAATGGCAAAGGAGTCGGATTTGTTGAGAGGATTTTTTACAAAATGCGGACGGTAGAAAGGAAAGACGAAGATACGCGAAATAAAGTTTAGAGTAGCACGTGATAGCCCAAGTGTGATCAGGACCGTTGAAAGAATTGTGATCACTCCAACAACTACATAGCCCTGCGCCATTGAGAGATTAAGTAATCCATTTAGAAAGGCGATCATAAAAGGGGCGAGGGCAACTCCCAAAAACCCGAGAAAATTTGCTGCAGCCACAACTTGGCCGATGCGCTTTTCGGGACTAAAAGCTTGGATGTAGGTTTCAAAAGGTACGATAAAGAGGCCGCCAAAAAAACCAAGGATGACAAGAATAGCGATCACAGCTGTTAAGCTGTTTGTGAAAATCCCAAGGCAAATCAGGCCGATTCCCATGAGAATACCAGCAATACAGGGAATCCCTAGTTCAATGCGTTTTCTTACAATACGGCCTGCGAGAAAGGCGCCAACGGCGATTCCAAGAGCAGTTGTTAAAAAGAGGTAACCGCCCGCCTGCTCATCCATTTTCAAGGACTGAATCGCAAAGGGCACAATTGAAAGCTGAATGTAGGCACCAACAAAGAGGAAAAAACCAGCGCCAATAACAGAGACAAAGAGATGAGGGCGCGGGAGTATTCCTGCCATCGTTCGCCAAATTTCGCGCACAAAGAGAGGGTTGATCTTTTGCTTTGTTCCTTTTGGCTTGGTGTAAGGAATAAATAGTGAAGTGATGAAGCCAAAAATCGCCACGACAAGGCAGAGGTTGATCGAGAGCAAGTAGTTTTTATTGAGCATATCGCTCACGAAACTGGCAAGGAATGTACCCAAAATAATCGCCAAATAGGTAAACGATGTAACCCAGCCGTTGGCCTTTGAAATGCGACTTTTTTCTACAAGCTCGGGGATAATACTGTATTTGGGCGGTCCAAAAAAAGCACTCTGCATGGAGAGTAGAAACATTAGGGCGTAACAACTAATCTCGCTCTTTGCGGCAAAAGCAAAAAAGCTCAAGAAAATGATAATAATTTCAGTCACTTTCATCGTGACGATAATGCGCGATTTGCTAAAGCGATCGGCTAGCACGCCTGCTGCTGAAGAAAAAAAGAGGAATGGCGCGACATAAACCAAACCCAACCAGAAGAGAATCCGCGACGCATCATCCACACCTTTGAAACTAATCAAAAAGAAGAGAATCAAAAACTTGAAGATGTTATCATTCATAGCGCCGCCAAACTGTGTCAGGTTATGAAAATGAATGGCGTTACGACTAGTGAACGTATTTTTTTTACGAAAGGGGAGTGCGGCTAGAAAAGCTTTAATGCGCGTTGATTTTTTCTTGAAAAAAGACATATGATCGATGGTAACAGAAGAGGAAAAAGGTGTCAGCGATAATTGCGAGTCAACAGATGGAAGTTCTTGTAAAAGAACTTTCTAGCGCTCTTTTCAAAAACTTTTCGCGCAAGATTGTGATTGTTCCGAGTGATGAAGTAAAAAGTATAATTTTTTCCCAACTCGCGAAAGAGAAAGGCGTTGCATTTGGCGCAAAATTTTACAAACCCTCTCAAGGTGCGCAAATCATTTTGCATCTCTCCAAATTACATTCCAACTTTCCCACGCCGAACTCTCTCGCTCTGTACCTGGAACAAGAACTACCAAAAATTCCAGAACTGGAAGAAGTCCTTACCTCGCCGAAATGTATAAGGGATTTTGCCGATACGATCTGCCAGCTTTTTTTGCGCTACGCCAAAGTAGAAAATATCCAGCTCACTGGTTGGCAGAAAACTCTCTACGCAAAAGTTTTTGCTCTTTGGGACGAGCCCGCAAAATTTCTAGCCCTGGCGACGCCGGCAGACATTGAAGTGCATGTTTTTGGTGTAATCCCCAAACTCTATCGCGATTTTTTTGCTAAAATGCCGCGCACGCGCTTCTACTTTCTCAACCCCACAAATGAATTTTGGGGCGATCTCGTCTCCGAAAAAAGCCGTCAACGGCTTGCAAAATTTTATGAGCAAAAAGGGGTAGCGAAAGAAGAAATTGCCCAATTTTTAGAGCTAACAGAAGAGCATCACCCACTTCTTGCTAATTTTGGGCGATTGGGCGGGGAGCTTTTCACAGATTATCTCGACCTCCCTTACATCGAAAGATTTACCGAATCTCAAGCAAAAAACCTTCTCCACCAAGTGCAAAACGATCTACTGCACATGAAACAATCGGAATATATAGCCGACGATTCAATCCAATTGCATAGCGCTTGTTCTCTTTCACGAGAAGTGGAAGTGCTCAAAACCACCATTCTCAACCTGCTTGCAGAAGACCCCAATTTACAACCCGCCGACATATTTGTCTTAGCACCCAACATCGTTGATTATGAATCACAAATCACACGCGTATTTGGCTCCTCAGATCTACCGATTCCCTTTGAAATCCAAGACCTGCCTTTTTCGCGCCGTAGCGATCCGGCACAAGCGCTGCTCTATCTTTTTTCCCTGCAAAATTGCGCTTGGGAACGCGAAGAAATCCTCAAATTTTTTCATTTTTCCTGCGTAAAAGAGCATCTGCAACTCTCTGATGAGGAGTTAAAAACCATAGAAAAATGGCTTGAAGCCGTGCATCTGAAATGGGGCTATCAAGAGGAACACAGTGTAGGCACTTGGAACGAAGCCTTTCGCAGATTACTCATCGGCCTGGCGATGGAAGAAGAAAATGAATACCTCGCCCACCCCATCGAACTTTCAGAAGCAGAAACTCTTGGGAAGTTTTTGCAAGCCGCGACCGCTTTGCATGAAAATCTCCGAACCATGGAAAAAGAAACGCACACCTTACCAGAGTGGGCCTCATTTATTTCTCAAGTTTGCGAGCGCTTTATTGGTCCCGCTACTTTTCAAGAAGAGCTCTTGCAAATTTGCGAAACCCTACCCCCCGCAACTTATCCCTTTGCCAGTATCGCCCGAGCGATTCGCAGAACACTGACGCGATCAGGAGACCGCGTTCGTCCCCAAAGTCAAAATTGCATCACCTTTACTTCCCTAAAATTAGGAAATGCCCGCCCCGCAAAAGTAATCGCGCTGCTCGGCATAGAAAAATTCCCCCACCAAGAGACATTTACTTCTCTGCAACAAGTGCAAGATTTGGGCCCCACCACCTGTGATGAAGATCGCTATCTCTTTTTAGAGCTTCTCATTTCCGCCCGTGAAAAACTTCTCTTTTTCTACGCAAACATCTGCGCTAAAGATGGTCGCGAACAGAGTGTATCCTTCCTTGTCCAAGAATTTATGGAGTATCTCAAACTCGACCTGCACATTTCTCATCCACCCTACCCCTTTCATCCCCAATATCTTTTGCCAAACGCTCCCATAAAAGAATTTTCTCCACTCAACTTTGCTAAAGCGACAAGAACCCTCCCTCGCACCCCCTTTTTCCAAGGAGTTGAAACAGAAAAATCGACAACTATCACCACCCAGCAACTCAAAAAACTGGCAAAAAATCCGCTTCGCTTCTACCTCAATGAAACTCTAGGTATCCATCTGCCCTTTGAATACGATGAAGAATTTCTTCTGGCTCCCTGGGAGAAAAACACCCTAAAACAGCTTCACCTAAGCGGTCAGCTTGAAATAACCGAACACGCGCGCCGAGGAGAATTGCCCTCCGGACTCTTTGAAAAAGTCGCCATCCTCCGCTTAGAAAAAGAGATCGAGCCACTTCCCAAGAATTTTGAGCTTTTTTCTGTAGAGCTAAAAGAGTCGTGTGAAAAACCCTATCAATTAAGCCTATACAAATGGATTTTGCCTGCCCTGCAAATCCAAAATGTCACCATCACAGGCGAAATTGAAAACATTTCCAAAGAAGGCATGGTGCATCTTGCGGGAAGTAAACTTTACGAACTACTTCCCATCTGGCCTCTTTTTCTTGTCTTTCAAAAAATTGCCCCACAACTTGATTGCAAAGCCGACCTGCTTTTGCCAAAAGAAGAAAAGCGCCTCTCTCTTTCAGGAGATTATCTGGAATCTTATTTGGAATACTTTGAAGAAGCGAAAAAAAGACCATCTCCCTTTACGCCCCGTGCCACAGAAAGCCTTCTTAAAGGGAAAGAGCCACCGATCAACACGCAATTTGTCGATCCCCATCTGCAGTGGGCGCAAGTAAGAAAGATCCCAAAAAATGAAGATTGGACGCCTTTTTCTCTTTTCATCGATAAAGAGAAACTGCTATACTCTCCGCTTATTTAACAGGAGGTTACAATGATACAATTCGAGACAAAACCAGCAGCAGCAAATGACCAAGTAGTGCCTACAAAGCACGAGCCGACAACAACTGAAAAGAAAACAGTTTCTGTTGCTAACATAATAAGTGCCTGTGGTAACGGTGAAGAACTTAGTAAAGAAGTAAAAAGAGACGATATTTGCTGGGCAACATACGATTAAGCATTTAAAAAGGAGTTTTTATGGATTCACTAAGAACGAGTGCAGGTGACTTGCGAGGCACGATGAATATGGAACGAAGAAGTCACTCGCCAGCGCTTTCGGGAGAGTTTTCTGATGATTCGTCGCAAGAGAGCCCAAAATCAAAAATTCGTAGAGGTTTTGCACAGAGCTTGGTTTTAGATGATTGCACTAATAAAAGCGAGCTATTAGATGAAGTAGTAAAATTCGGGAATTTTCGAGCAGTTGAAAGGCTTTTAAATGAAGAGGTTAGGACGGATTTTGCAACAAGGACGATTCGCGATGGAGCCAATTTTCCTGAAGATAAAAAGGTTGGAGTAATAAAAGATATTTGCTTAATTTATCAGGAATTATTCAACATTATCTATCCTTGCCAAGAAGCCGATCAAGAAGTTCCAGATGCGGGATAAAGTATTTGACGTTCTTGATCCTGAGACGCAAGTTTTAGGACGGCATTTTATTGAGGCGTCGGCAGGGACGGGCAAGACTTTTGCGATTGAGACGATCTTTGCCCGTCTCGTTCAAGAGGAGAATTTTTCTATTGAAGAAGTGCTCCTTGTGACGTTTACGCGGGCAGCAGCGCGTGAGCTGAAAGAGCGCATCCATGCCAATATGCCAGGTGCTGTGGGTATGGATCGCGCGGCGGTTTTCACCATTCATGGATTTTGCCATCGCATGCTTTCGGAATTTGCTTTTGAAGCGGGTCTTTCGCCGGCGCTCCCCGATCCAGACGAGAGTGATTGGACAAAAGATGTGCGCGCTGCGATTTTGCGCGTTTTGCGCTCTCCTTTAGAGGGTTTTGATCCGGTGCAGTTGGATTTATTGCTGCGCTCATTTGGCAATTCGATTGAACGTTTGACCGATCATTTGATTGCGACACGAGAAGGGGAGGAGCTGCCCACGTTTTTGGAAATGCAAGAAGTCTTTGGCAGCAAGCTGCCAGAAATTTCTGCGGAAGATTTGTTGAGCGCTTTGCATGAGGCGAGCGGATCATACAAAGGTTTGGCCAATCGACAGGGCGAATTGCATCCACATTTTGTGAAGCAGGTGGAATTGTTTGGAAATAGTGAAAACTTTGCTGCACTACTTGCCGAAGAGTCATTTTTGCAAAAGTTAACGGAAGCCAATCGCAAAGCGCGAGCAAAAAATGCGCTGGCACCACTTTTACAAGATTTGCAAGAGGCTGTTCTGCCTGTGATTGAAGAGGCGCGCGCGCCGCAAAATACCTTTTTGCGTCTCGCGCACCTTGTCAATCAAGAGCTTAAAGAAAATGAGGCGACGCCTTCGCCAGACGATCTTTTGCACCAGATGCGTCAGGCCTTAGATCGCCCTGGATTTTGTAGCGCCATTCAAAAGCGCTACCGCGCGGCCATCATTGATGAGTTTCAAGATACCGATCTGCTGCAGTGGGAAATTTTCTCCAAACTTTTTATGGATGCAGAGAGTTTTATTGTGGTCGGCGACCCCAAGCAATCAATCTATTCCTTTCGCGGTGCGGATTTGCGCGTCTATTTTCGCGCAAAAGAGGAGATGGGGGAAGCGGCCTTCGGCACGCTAAATACAAACTATCGCTCGAACCAGAATTTATTGTCCCAGCTAAATAAGCTTTTTGTAGGAGGTGGCAACTGGCTTGAAGAAGAGGGTTTACCACTTGAATATCGCCCCGTAAAAGCGGGCGGCGAGGCGGGCGGCAATTTGACTTTTTTGCGCGCTGAAAAAGAAGAGGATCTCTTTCCCTTCATTGCAAACGAAGCGTTGAAGCGTCCTTTTTCGGAAGTAGCAATTTTGGTAAGAGATCGTTTCCAAGCGGGGCGTGTAGAGAGTTATCTTACAAAGTGTAATATTCCCTTTCGCTCAAAAGGAATGGTTCCAATTAGTGAAACAGTGACGTTTTCCTTTTTCACCGATCTGTTTGCTGCGCTAAAAGGGGAGGTAAAGCGCTTTTTAGCGCATCCAATCGTCGGATACACCGACGCTGAAATTTTCTCCTCCAATCTAACAAAAGAACTTTCGCGATTAGCGCATTTGCGCTCAATTTTAGAAGAAAAAAGGATGGCAGTTTTTCTTGACCAGCTGATGAAAACTCCTTGGGATAAGACAACGCTTTATGAGCGTTTGACTTTAGAAGAGTATGGCCATTTTGTGCAAATTGCCGACCTGCTTTTAGAAGCAAAAACAGCAGATCCAGTGCGCGTATTACAGGAGAGCAAAGCGATTCCGGCAACGCGTCTTGCCGATGAAAATAGCGTTTCCATCATGACGATGCACATGAGTAAAGGCTTGGAATTTCCCGTCGTTTTTGCTTTGAGTTTAGCGACAAAAGAGCGACAAGAAGAAGCAGAGTCAATGCGCGGACTCTATGTAGCGCTCACGCGTGGAAAAGAGCAGGTCTATTTTCCGTTGATTCAGGGGAAACCGACTTTAGGCGCCCGCTTTTTTGCGCGCGTGGAAGGGGAATTTGAGACTCTCGATATCCCAAGTGATCTCCCTACGCCTCATTTTGAAGAAGCAAAAGAAGAGCTTACGCAATCGCTCTTTTCTCGTGAATTTGCGCCACTCTTCTTAAATTCCTTTACTTCACTTGCCACCAAGCATTTCGACTCGGAAGGCCCGCGCCCAGAAGAGAATGAGCTCCCCTCAAGTGCAGATGTGGGCGTTTACCTACACGCACTTTTTGAAAGAGCTATTGATCAGGGAATTTATCAAGAAGAGAACTTTGCCGAGCAGATCTTTGCGATGGTAAGCTCCGGAATTTATGCATCGCATGCACAAGAAATCACGACTATGTTGCAAGAAGCATTTACATATACACTTGAAATGGGATCTTCTCTTAGCGAAATTGCGCCACAAAGTATGGTCACAGAATTGGAATTTCTCTATTCTCAGAATGAAACAAACCAACTAAAAGGCTTTGCTGACCTCGTGTTTGAAAAAGAAAACCGCCTCTACCTTGTCGACTGGAAATCCAATTTTCTGGGGAGTAGAAAAGAGCATTACGAAACAGCCAACTTAGAAAAAGCAATGCAGGCACACGAGTACTTTTTACAGGCTAACATCTATGGAGAGGCGCTAACGCGTTACGCAAAACAGATGGGTAAAGAACTGGGCGGCATCTATTATTTCTTTCTGCGCGGGCTAAAGTGGAATCGTGGGGTGTATTCTTGCAATATATCGATTTAGCTTTTGGTAAAGCGATAGATGAGCGAGAAGATGTGCAGGTTTTTTTAGCGCTTCTCATGATGCAATCGCGAGCGGGTAACCTCTGCATTACCGTTGAAAAAGATCGCATTTTGCCGAGCTGTCCCAAAGAGTTTTTGGAGCAAGCGCTCGCAGGAGCAAAAAAATATGAGGCAAAAGGCCCTATTGTTCAAGAGGGCAATCACTACTATTTAAAGCGCAACTACCACTTTGAAAAAAGCATTGAGAAATCGCTACTCGATCTGCTCAATCGCAAGTGCGAACCGATCGAAGCACAGGATCTTTCTGAAAAACTCACCGATGAGCAAAAATCTGCCGTACTCAAAGGATTGCAAACCTCCTTTCTACTCATTACCGGAGGCCCAGGCCGCGGAAAAACCTATACAGCTAGCCATATTTTGCGTCATTTTAAGGGACGCGTGCTTGTTACCGCTCCAACGGGAAAAGCGACAGCAAGATTGCTCGAGGGGATGAGCGAATTTTCGGTACAATCGGGCACATTGCACTCGCTTTTAAAAATTCGTGGACCAAAAGACTTTTATCAAACGCCCCCCCACCTAGAAGCTGATCTCATCATCGTTGATGAAGCCTACATGATTGATGCGCGCCTTTTTGCCCTCTTTTTGCAGGCTGTGCCGCCACACGCCCGCCTCATTATTATGGGCGATGGGGATCAGCTGCCTCCTGTGGAAGCAGGCGATCTCTTCACGCAAATCTGTCGCTTTGTAAAAAAACATCACCCTGAAAATTATTCAGAACTCACTCTCTGCTTGCGCTCTGATCGCAAGGAACTTCTCGAATTAGCAGATCATGTGCGTCTCGGAGAAGAAGAGGCGATTGCAAAAGCGCACCTGCAACCCCTGCCCAAAAAAATCTCATTTTCTCAATTTCCCAAACCAACAGAGAAACGCCCCGAACCGCAAGAATTGCTTTCCAGGTTTACACAATATCGCATCTTAACACCTTTGCGTGAAGGGCGTTACGGTGTTTCTGGAATTGGAGAGCAGGCGATGGATACCCTATTAGAAAATGCCAAGCCTCCCTACTATTTTGCTTATCCCATTCTTATTACAAAAAACAATTACGACCTTGACCTCTACAATGGTGAAGCGGGTATTGTCATTCGCCACGTCTTGGAGAAAAACGGACCGCTACTTCCTGAAGATCGCGCCTATTTTCCTGACGGCAAAGAAATTGCAGCAGTGCTTTTGCCTCCCCATGAAATTAGCTACGCGCTCTCCATTCACAAAAGTCAGGGGAGTGAATTTGATGAGCTACTACTTTTACTTCCGTCCGGTTCCGAACGTTTTTCTCGCGAAATTCTGTATACAGGAATTACGCGAGCACGGAAAAAGCTCACAATCTGCGGAGAAGAAGAGGTTTTTCGCCATCTGTTAATGGCAAGCGGCAACCGCACCTCTAACTTGCTTTCAAAAAGTAATTGATTTGACTAGGAGATACAAGCCAACTCCTAAAGTTGCTACCACATAGGGGTAAACAGAACTG
>JAJFMI010000167.1 GCA_021772235.1 Chlamydiota bacterium | reverse complement strand
GCGGAACAATTTGGGCACCAGATTGCCAATCCAAACCGATTGCTTTTCCGCGTTTTGCACCAGGGTTCAAAGATGGAGACATTTACAAAAATCATCGGCTTATCCGTTGATTTCAACAAACGCAAAATACCTACAAAAGATGAGCATTTTTGCGAACGTTTCAGTAAACATACGATCGATAAACCAATCCTTTGGAATATTACCGCAATTCAACTGATGGCTCTCATTTACTTGCTTGATCAAACAGATGAAAACAAAAATAAATTATCCCTATTAATTGATAAGAATAGTGATGTTGACAGCGTGAATCAACAACTTGAAGGGTTAACGAATTACCTAGAAGAGCAAAGTCCTAACGATGCCAACTTGATGAACATGGAAAAACTTAAGGCGATAGAAGAATATTCATTACATCTAAAGCAGACCGTTTGACGATATTAAAACCATTGGTAAAAGACCTGTAATCATACATAAGCTACATTATCCGACGTTGCTACACTATGGAGATTCACACTCCCCACAGAACACACGCCGCAACACCAACGATAACAAACGCGATGCAATAACACGTCTGCGCACTTTCCATTTCAGCTTTTTTCTCATCCATCTCCAGAGAAATTGCAGAAACTGGAAAGGTCTCCCCCAATCTATTTTGATAAATTTGTTCTCTCGCAAAATTCATTCCAAATTCTCTTAAAGAGGTTCTGATCTCTGCTGCCGCAGCAATCATTTGTTCTCTATTCTTCTCACCTGAACTTGTTTTTCCGACACTCGACATGGCCTATCCTTTTTGAGCAACATCTACACTTTTATAGTATTGACCAATAAATATGAAGATTTTATGAATAGGATTATGCCTCACCTGTTTTTAGAGTACACAGACAATCTTCTTGATGAACCGGACTTCCACGGGTTTTTTGGTAAATGCCATCAACTTCTTGCAGAAATCGCTAAAGCAGATCCTAAAGCGTGTAAAAGCCGCGCCACCAAAAAAACGACTTATTTAACGGGTGCTGGCAGACCTAACGAAGCCTTCGTCCACCTCCATGTCCTTTTAGCCTCTGGAAGGAGCTCTGAGACAAAGAAAGAGTTAGGTGTTGCTCTAGTCGCTCTTTTCAAAAACGAATTTGCTGAAAGTCTAAAAAACCAAGATCTGCAGATCACCATCCACGTCGATGAATTCGATCGGGATTTCTATTTTAAGTTTCCTGGTTCTGTTTGAATGAAGGGGCAAATTTACTTTGGTGAAAATTTCCATCCGTTTAAATAAAAAGCGGCGAGACCTGATAACGCCCCGTAAAAAAAACCACCACCTAGAATAAGTACTGGAAAGTCGTTATTTTTCATATCTGTGCTCTTCTTCCAAGTTCGCTTAAGACAATCAGCTCGACTTAAGTGCGAGTTAGGCGCTGAATTATACTCTTGAATTGCTCCGATTATGAAAGGAACTGAACACAATATTGGTAGACCAATTGCTGTATATGTACATACACGAACTTTTAGAGGATAGTCTTTACCGATTTGTGTGATTTTTTTTCCTGAAAAACAGCTAACGATTTTTGGATGAGCCTCTCCGACTTGTTTCATCAATTCTTGAAAAACTGCTGGATAATTCCTTTTTACAAAAAAAAGTGTACTTGCCGAGCCTATTATTGCCCCACATGCACACCCAGTGCCAAACCCCTTCAAATTCATACTTTATCTCTTGTTCAGGTATAGTATATCAAAAGTTCATTATAGGATCAATATGGAATTTCTCCCCTACATTCTACTTGCTTTAACGGGTATTTTAGCAGGATCTTTAGCTGGTCTTCTTGGTATTGGCGGTGGTGTTGTCACAACCCCTTGCTTAGTTGCAATATTTGCTATTTTAGGCGTTGATCCCAATGAGGTTATGCATTTGGCGATTGGAACTTCTCTTGCTTGCATGATTTTAACAAGCTCGAGTTCAACGTATGCACATCATCGTAAAAAAGGGGTAGTTTGGTCGATTTATCCGATGTTGGGAATGGGGATTGTACCGGGGGCTATTTTGGGCGCTTATATTGCAAAACTCATCCCCTCCCCTACTCTACAATTGATTTTTGGGATTTTCGTGATTCTTGTCGGTCTGCATTTTTTGCGCAGCAAGCATAAGGTAGAGGAGCATGGTAAAGTGCGCAAATGGTGGCTTTATGTTTGCATTGGTTTTGGAGTGAGCTCAGTTTCAGCTCTTTTAGGAATCGGTGGTGGTCTGATTATGGTGCCGCTTTTGCATCTTATTGGTTTACCTCTGCGTGCTTCAGTTGGCACCGCCGCTTCAACAGGGCTTATGATTGCAATTGTAGGAACGGTCAGCTTTTTAATTTACGGACTAAATTACCTAGCAGATGTTCCGGGTCAGTTTGGTTTTGTATATCTACCCTCTTTATTGATCATTGGTGTTTTGGCGCCAATTTTTGCTCCTATTGGCGCGCACTTTGCACATAAGCTTCCAACACAAATTTTGAGAAGAATCTTTGCTGTTGCATTGATATTGGCTGGCGTTGGTCTCTTGTTGCCATAATAATCAGAAAGTCTCTTCACAAGTAATTAACGAAATCTGCATTAAAATAATATCTATGATGTAATATGTTATTATGGAATGATTTGGGAAATGCAGAGAGTCTCCCAAAAAACAGTCATTCTAACTTTTTTACTCGTTCTGATCACGGTTGCGCAGTTTGGTGTGGATATTTTTTTACCCTCTCTTCCGCATATTGCAAGCAAATTATCTTGTGGCATTTCCAGTGTAAAATTATCTGTCCCAATCTATCTCATTGGACTCGGTATCTCACAGCTATTTTACGGTCCCATCTCAGATTGCATTGGAAGAAAAAAATCACTGCTTTTCGGTTTGGGTATCTATTGTCTAGGTGCTTTTGGATGCATTTTTGCAAACTCGATCGAGTTAATCATTTTTGCTAGACTGGTTCAGGGTTTTGGAGGCGGCGCAATCATTGTACGAACAATTATGCGCGATGCTTTTAATGGAAAAGAATTTGTCAAAATTTCTGCTTTGACTGTCATTGTATGGGCAATCACACCTGTAGTCGCACCAGTAATTGGGGGATATATTCAAACATACTTGGACTGGCGCGCGAATTTCGCAACGATGTTTATCTACTCAGGAATAATCTGGTGCCTTGTTTTGTTTTTCTTTCCTGAAACTCTCGACGTAAATCGGAGAAAAACGCTCAATGCTTCTTTAATTTTCATGCAGTATAAGAAAATATTCTCCTGCAAGTTGTTTATCGCTTTGAGCCTGATGACTTCACTCTGCTATGGTTTTTTCATAAGTTTTGCGACTGCAAGCCCATTTCTCCTTCAAAATGAGCTCAATCTTTCCCCTATCCAATATGGTTGGACCCTGTTGTTTATCGCACTTGGAACAGCTATCGGTTCAGTGATTTGTAGGCGTGCAATTATTTATTATAAGATTTCGCAAATCATTTTTTTTGGCATCCTATGTATGTCGTCCGCCACTCTCATTATGACGTTATTAGCACTTGGTAACGTCTTTAATGTTTCTGCGGTTTTGCTTCCTCCTTTTTTAGGAAGCATCGGTGCGGGAATTATTTTTCCAAATTGCGCTGCTGAAGCAATGGCTCCCTACAAATCAAATGCAGGTGCCGCTGGTGCATCTATCGGGTTCATTCAAATGCTCAATAGCTTTGTCTTTACTCTCATTATCAGTACTATTTCAGCAAAAACGGCCCTTCCCCTTGCTATTGAATTATTTTTGATTTCATTGCTGATTTTTTCTATCTATTTCTTCTATGTTCGCTTTCACTTCCAAGAAGAAGTTCTTCAAGATGATCAAATCGCTACAGCTTAGAAACGCGCATACGACTATCTGTTGCGCGGTTTGGGCGATAGCTTTTTAGGGGAATTTCAGCATCTTTTGTTTTTCAGGAAATTGCATGACTATCTTCAACTGCTATGAATATTTTAGGTTCTGATTATGAGATCACCAAAACCTACTATAGCAGTGCAATGCAAGTAGATAAAATATGTTTGATAGCACAAGCGAATATCAGAAGATTTTGAAGTGATGTTATTTACCCTGTGAGGTACCATAAAAATATGGATTTATACGATGGTACTTGCTACGCGAAACACTCAAACTGTCAAAAAAAATCTGCTTTAGCTTTCCTTAGTGACTTAGAGATAGCTCGAGGGGCAAATTATCTTGATGTAGGTTGTGGAGATGGAAAAATTACCCATGAGATAGCTGCTAAACATGATTTATCTGCTAGAGGTATAGATGTAAGCGAATCAATGATTGCTTATGCCAATTCACATTATGCTAGTGATAAGGTTTTGTTCCAAAAAGCCTGTGCAGAAGATTATCTTCAAAAAGAGCACTTTGACTTGATTACCTGTTTTTCCATGCTTCATTGGCTAGACAATCCTAAAAAAGCGCTGCAAAATATGTATGATTCTTTAAATAGTGGGGGGAAACTTTACTTGTTGACCGCACCAAAAGAATCAGAATTTCTTCAGGTCTTTTTAAGAACATTAGAAAAAAAGCGGTGGAGAAGTCTACAAAAACGGCCCTCTTGTAGACGAAAATATGCTGATGAATATCTTCAGCTGCTAAAGGAAACTGGCTTTATTCTAGAGCAGAGCTCTTTAAAGAACGTTTCTGCTGTGATGAATTCAACAGAAAGTTTTAAAAATCATATCAGGGGTTTTGTAAGAGGGTATGCTTTTTTCGAAGAAAGAGAAGTGGAAGATTTTGTTGAAGATGCTACTCAGGAGGCTCTTTCCTTTTACCCTCGAGATGAAAACAACAGTTTAATCGTAGCTGGAAAAGCATTACATGTTATTTGCTGTAAACCATGATTTTAGTGATACATGTGGAAGGGAATGACCTTCATTTTCGCCAATAATCACACTGGTTTTCCCTTTAGAATTACACTTTTTTATACGCTCAATATAGAGATCATCGTCTCGGTTAGAAAGCACCTCATCAGGTACTTGAAAATGCACAACAATATTCATAGAAAGTTCTTTCAAACGTTTAAGGACTTCAATCGGTTCCATTTTGTTTTTCTGATAGTGGCTACCAATGACAACGAGTTCTTCGCTCTGCCCACGAAAATCAATGATTTCAGATACAGATTTAAGCGGAGTATCAAGGATGATTTGCCCCTTGCGCAAAAGCGCAACGATTTCTTCTTTTATCAGCTCATTGACTCCAATTTTATTAAGTTGTTCATCAAAGCGATTGGAGAGTAGCGCATCCAAAGTATTGATTATAGCTCCCCCTCCTGCAGAATGGCCGTACAAACTTAACTCTTGTATGTTTTCCATTTTTAAACACTCTTTTAACAGAAAAAGCATTGGTAGGATTTCGTTGTCACTTCCAAATGTGCTTTCATGCGGATCAAACGTTCCTCTAAGTTTTCCTGCATCTGGAAAATCAATTCCAATGAGTGTGTGTTTGCTAATCTTCTGTTCATGAACTGTCTCTGTAATTGAGGAATCATCTTCCATTCCATGAAAGCAGACCATAACCCTCTTAGGATCATTTGGAATTACAATGAGGTTAGGATCGTAGTTAAATAGAGTTTGAAAAAAAGTGGTGATCTGGAATAAAATTGTATTTGTCATCTTTTAGCTCCTGTTTTAAGATAGCTAAAATATGAGACTTGTTTCAACAAAAAAAAATATTTTACCTTTTTTGCTTATTTTGATCACGATAGGGCAATTTGGTGTTGATCTATTCCTGCCCTCTCTACCCTATATTGCAAACAGTCTACAAAGCGCTGTTTCTTCAGTAAAACTTACAATTCCTCTCTATCTTCTTGGGTTCGGCGTTTCACAACTTTTCTATGGTCCTATTTCCGATTCTGTAGGACGTAAACCGACTCTGCATGTGGGTATAGGGCTTTACCTTCTTGGCTCATTGGGTTGTTTTTTTTCAGGTCGTATTGAAACCTTGATTATTGCGCGCCTTTTTCAGGGCCTTGGAGCGGGTGCAATTATCGTACGAGCAATTCTGCGAGACGTTTTTCATGGTAAACAGATGGCAAAAGCATCTGCAATGATTGTAATGGCCTGGGCAATCACTCCAGTTGTAGCTCCCGTTATTGGCGGATATATTCAAACATATTTAGGCTGGCGCGCAAATTTTGCCACCATGTTTTTTTATGCCTGCACGATTTGGTTTTTTGTTCTTCTTTTTCTTCCTGAAACTCTAGATGAAGCACACAAAAAAGAGATGAAAGTCCAATTAATCCTAAAGCAATATAGGAAAATTTTCTCCTGCAAACTTTTTCTAGCATTTAGTCTAACCTCTTCTTTCTGTTATGGGTATTTCATCAGTTTTGCAACCGTTAGCCCTTTTCTGTTTCAAAACCAGCTTGGGCTCTCCCCTATTCAATACGGTTGGACTTTGCTTCTTATCGCCACAGGAACAGCTTTTGGTTCGATTATTTGTAGACATGCTGTGGTTCGCTACAAAATTACACAAGTGATTTTTGTCGGCAGTCTCTGTATGGTAATTGCAACATTAATTATGGCTTTTTTAGCTTGGGCAAAAATTTTCAATGTAGCTGCAATACTTATTCCACCATTTTTTGGAAGTATCGGGGGAGGGATTATCTTTCCCAACTGCACCACTGGGGCAATGACTCCTTATAAATCTAATGCCGGAGCTGCCGGAGCTTTACTTGGGTTCATTCAGATATTTATGGGCTTTTTTTTCACAATTGTTATCAGTTATTTTTCTACAAAAACTGCCCTTCCTCTTTCAATCGAATTATTGCTGATTTCTTTGGCGATATTTTTCTTATTCGTCTTCTATATCCGATTTCACTTCGAAGAAGAAAAGGAACTTCATCCTTGAAAGAAAAATGCCTTTTGAAATTTCGGTTTTTCAATATTATTAATATTGAGCGATTTACAATAGCCCAACCGCGAGAGATTTCGCGTTGTTTTAGGTAAAGAACTTTTGGGACTAGACACTAGATACTTTACCTGCTACAGCTTAGAAACGCGCATACGACTATCTGTTGCGCGGTTTGGGCGATAGCTTTCTAAGGGTAGTTCGGCATCTTTTGTTTTTTTAGGAAGAAGAACATATCTATGTGAGGAATTGGTTTTGCGATTTGCGGAAATGTTTTTTGATTGCTCTTCGATTTTCCCTAATGGTTGCACATAGGTAATTTGATAATTCTGTATATTCCCCTCTTTAGCAATCTCTTTCAAGTCCCAAAGTGGGTAGTCTTGGCTCTCCCAAAGCTTGACAGCGCGGCCGTCACTTTTTTCTGTTATTTGGCTCGGCTTTGGTTTGTGTGCCTTTTTCCCGTGCGCAAAAAGCTGTCTTAGGAATGATCCAGGAAGGTGTAGAAAAAGACGCTTGCGCGGTTGTGTGTTAGTAAAGTTGTCGAGTTTGTCCGAGCCATTAATCCACTTTGCAATTGAAATGGCTTCATCATTGAAATTTTTCATCTTGATGAGATCTTAACAGGTGAATCTTTAATGACAAAGGTTTATTTTCGTTGTAGCGGAGTATATTTCGGAAACCAGATATTGGCATCTACTGCTTTTTCAATATCGGTCTCTTTAGCGTGGCCCTGCTCTACGGCGATTTTTGCAACAGCGATAGCGATTTTACGCGAGATTGTGCGCAGGTCATTAAAGCTGGGGAAGAGATTTTTTGTAGCGTCTTGCAACATGGGAGACTCTTCACTTATGATTTTTGCCGCTTCAATAAACATTTCCACGGTTACTTTTTTCGATTGGACGGCGATGATGCCGAGGCCGACGCCTGGAAAAATATAAACGTTATTGCACTGGGCAATTTGATAGGTTTTATCTTGGTAAGTTACAGGCGGGAATGGACTTCCGGTTGCTACAATCGCATTGCCTTCTGTCCATTTCAATAGATCTTCAGGCTGCGCTTCAGCTTTTGAAGTGGGGTTAGAGAGAGGAAAGATTGCAGGATTTTCACAGTTTTTGTACATGGCGCGCACAGCTTCTTCGGTAAAAGCACCAGGCTGCGTCGAAACGCCAATAAGAATGGTTGGTTTTGCATGTTTGGCAATATCTGTCAAAGTAATATTATCGGGATTGACTACATTCCACTCGGCGATTTTTTCTGCATCCTGCGCAAATTTTTGTTGCGAAGGGCTCGCTTTTTCCAGTTTAGTATGCACGAGTCCTTGAATGTCGAGGATGTAAAACTTTTCGCGCGCATGTTTTTCGCTAAGCCCGCTAAGAAGAAGCACTTCATAGAGTAGATTTGCAATGCCCATTCCAGCACTTCCACCGCCGACAATAGCAATTCTCTGCTCTTCGATCTTCTCCCCTTTTTTTTGCACTGCGGCAAAGATTGCAGCTAGGGCAACAGAGGCGGTTCCTTGAATGTCATCGTTAAAAGAGCAAATTTCATCTTTGTAGCGCTCTAGCAAGGGAAAAGCGTTGGGATTGGCAAAGTCTTCCCACTGAAGAAGTACTTTGGGAAAGCGTTTTTTTATTGCACGCACAAAGCTATCGACAAAGTCATCGTACTCTTTTCCGCGCACACGCTCATGGCGCCAGCCCAAATAAAGAGGGTCATCAATTAGCGCTGGATTATTTGTGCCGACATCCAAAAGTATGGGCAGAGTTCGACCAGGATGGATACCACCAAAAAGTGTGTAAAGAGCGAGTTTTCCAACAGGAATCGTCATGCCGCCAACGCCCAAATCTCCCAACCCTAAAATACGCTCTCCATCAGTAACAACAATTACATCTACTTGGCCGCGCGGGATGTTGGCAACCATCTCTTCCATTCGATCGCGCAGCTGGTAGGAAAAATAGACACCACGGTTTTGTGAATAAATGTAGCTGTGATGGACGGAGGCTTCGCCAACTGTCGGCGTATAAATTAGGGGAAGACACTCTTCAATATGCTCATAAACAAATCTGTAGTAGAGAGTTTCATTGCGGTCTTGCAAAGCTGAAAGGTAGCGGAATTTGCCAAGCATACTGCGTTTTTGACAGAAATTCTCATAGCGACGCGCAAGCTGCTCTTCGATGGTGGAAATGTGAGGCGGTAAAAGGCCTTCAAGCCCAAGTTCGCGGCGTTCTCGTGCTGTAAAACCCGTTCCCTTGTTGTAAAGTGGGTGGTATAAAATCGACTGCGGCTCTAAATCTGTTTCATTGTACATATCACCCCAGT
>JAJFMI010000166.1 GCA_021772235.1 Chlamydiota bacterium | reverse complement strand
AGGGTCTCTGATAAACATGCAAATTTCATTGTCAATCCAGAGGGAAAAGCCCATGCAAAAGATGTTCTGCGCCTTATGGAACTTGTCAAAACCGCTGTAAGAAATCAGCTTGGAAAAGAGCTAGAATGCGAAGTTCGTTATATTCCTTATAATCAATAAGATAACACTTTTTGGAACGAATAAATGGGAATTCTCACACTTTTTGGAACGAATAAATGTGAAATTTGGCTAAAATGAAGGTATGAAACGAAAGATTCAACATCATCTTCTTGGCTGGAAAGAGAATTCTAGAAGAAAGCCTCTGCTTCTTATGGGAGCTCGCCAGGTAGGAAAAACGTATGCACTAAAAAAATTTGGTGAAAACGAGTATGAGAATACGGTTTACCTGAATTTTGAGGATAGTCCTAAACTTTGTGATCTTTTTGAGGAGAGTTTAAAGCCCAAAGATATTCTTAAGGCGTTATCCATTGAAATGAATTGTGAGATTCAACCGGGAAAAACGCTGATTATTTTTGATGAGGTACAGGAGTGTCCTAATGCTTTAAATAGTTTGAAGTATTTTTGCGAAGAAGCAAAAGATCAGCATATTGCAGCGGCAGGTTCTCTGCTAGGAGTGACGCTCGCGCATACAAAAGGTTTTCCTGTTGGCAAGGTGCAGTTCATTACTCTTTATCCTTTGAATTTCCTAGAATTTTTAGAAGCGCTTGATGAGCTCAAGTTAAAAGAATATCTCGAGAGTGTAAGAAAAGTAGAGCCCCTACTCCCAAATTTGCATGAGAAGCTTCTAAGATATTTTAAAGAGTATCTTTTTGTTGGAGGAATGCCTGAAGCGGTTGCTGAGTATAAGCTTTCACAAAATGTTTCTAATGTACGGGAAATCCAAGATGCAATATTAAACGCCTACAAGCTGGATTTTGCTAAACATGCTCCGAAAGAGCATATCATGAAAATCAATCAGGTGTGGGATTCGATTCCCTCTCAGCTGGCAAAAGAGAATAAGAAATTTCTCTATTCAGCTGTGCGCACAGGTGGTCGTGCAAAAGAATTTGAGGGTGCTTTGCAATGGCTGATTGAGGCGGGGCTGATTTATAAAATTCCTTTGATCTCAACGCCAAAAATTCCTCTTTCAGCGTATGCCGATCTCAATGCTTTTAAGATTTATCTGGTAGATGTGGGGCTTTTAGGTGCGATGGCGCGGCTTTCTCCCAAAACTATTTTGCGTGAAAATGCTTTATTTGAAGAGTTTCGTGGGGCTGTAGCGGAAAATTCTGTTGCACAAGAGCTTCAGCACACTGGTTACGATGTTTATTATTGGACAAGTGCGGGCAAAGCGGAAGTCGATTTCATTATTGAACAAGAGGGGTATGTTTTCCCTTTAGAAGTGAAGTCGGGAAATTCTTCAAAGAAAAAAAGTTTGAAGGTTTATCAGGAGAAATATGATCCAAAGCTACTTCTCCGCTGCTCTCCTATGAACCTGAAAAAAGATGGCAATGTGCTGAATTGTCCCATTTATTTCTTAGAAAACTTACAAAAAATCATTTCTATTGATACAATCTCTTCTTGAGGTTGTATATGAAGATATTAATTACTGGTTCAAAGGGTTTGATTGGAACGGCTCTTAAGAGGAAATTTCACTCTCTTGGTATTGATGTTATCGGTTGTGATACGGCGTGTGATCCCCATCAAAGCGATTATGGTGATATCTTAGATCCTGAAAATCTTTTTCATAAGATACAGGGTGTCGATGGTGTCATTCATCTGGCCGCGGTTTCACGCGTTATTTTTGGAGAAAAATTTCCGGATCTTTGCTGGAAGACAAATGTTGAAGGGACAAAAAATGTGATTGCAGCTGCAAAGGAATCTTCTGCTTGTCCGTGGATGATTTATGCAAGTAGTCGCGAGGTTTATGGAGAGCAGGGGGCACTTAATGTTGCGGAGTCGGCAAGACTTGCACCTGTCAATATTTATGGAGAGTCTAAAGTTGCAGCAGAAAGTGCTGTGAATGCAGCAAAGGTAAAAGGATTGCAAGGGACAATTGTCCGTTTTTCTAATGTTTTTGGAAGCGTACATGATCATCACGATCGCGTTGTACCGGCATTTTGCTTGGCAGCTGCAAATGGAGAAAATATTCGTGTTGATGGTAAGGAGAATCTTTTCGATTTTACTTATATTGATGATGTGGTGCAGGGGGTTTTAGCTGTTGTTTTCAAATTGCAGTCTGGAAGGGAATTGCCTCCTATTCATTTTACTTCGGGTGTTGCAACGAGTCTGGGGGAGATTGCAAATTTTGCAAAGGAGCTCTCCTGTCACAATATCGAGATTGTAGAGGCGCCTTCCCGCTCTTTTGATGTGGCAAAGTTTTCTGGAAATACAAAACGTGCTGAAGATCTTTTAGGATGGAGCGCAGCAATTTCTGTTCAACGAGGGATGCGCCGGTTGATTCGAGAGTACCAGGTTGCTTCTCTTGCTAATCGGACTGTATATGCGTAGGCACTTTTTTATTCGGCATGCGCATCGGCTTCCTTTTGCTCCAGGTGATTGGGGAAATGAGGCTTCGATTACGGAGGAGGGAAGAGAGGCTGCGCATCTTTGGGGGGAAACATTTCATATTGGGAAGTGTACGAAAATTTTTTCAAGTCCTGTAAAGCGCTGTCTGCAGACGGCTGTAGAAATTGAAAATGCTTCTGGATTGGATAATTCTATTGAAACTTCTCATCTGCTAGGTGAGCCCGGTTTTTACATCCATGATGCTCAAGCTGTGAGTTCGGTTTTTCAAAATTACGGTATTATAGAAATTTTGAAGATGATTGTAGAGGGACATTTTCTACCTGGATTCTTCTCATTTGAGGAGGGCTGCGCGCGCATGTTAAGAGCAATTCTTGATCAAGAAGAGGAGGGGATTTCTATTACGCATGATATGAATGTCGCCCTTCTAGCTTGTTTTATTTTTAAAGAATCTCCTTCAAATGAATTTCTTCCCCATTTTTTGGAGGGAATTGTTTTTACATTTGATGAGAAGATGGTTCAAATTGCTTATCGCGGCCGCAAGATCATTACAGAGCTCACTTCATTCAAAGCAATAATCGACTCGCACTCAAGGTCGGCTTGTGAAAAGAGGGTTTGAAATTCTTTGTAATCGCGTTCCCTACCTGCCGTCATCACGTGCATATTGAGGTTGAGAAGGGCTCCTGAGGCTGTTTTTTTATCAAATAGGTTTTCAATAACTAGCAGTCGTGATTCTTTGTTGAGCAGGAGTTTTCTGCTTTTTTTGAGAAGGTGTAGTGCTTTTTCATCTGGCCAGTCGTGAAGTATGCGGGAAAGTATGGCTCTATCCACTTTGATCTCGGGCCACTTTTGGAAAAAGTCTAGGGGGTGACATTTGTGCTCTTTTATATCTTTTAAGACTGCGTATCGATCAAGTAAGTGCGTCTCTATTTGGGGGTGTTTTTCTTTGATTATTGTGAGCAATGTGCCTTTTGCGCCTCCAATGTCAGCAATGGTTGTTGTTGATGAAAAATCAATTCGGTTGCATATACTGGCATAATCTCGTTTGGCGTATGTCGCTATCGCGCGATGATAAAGGGCGCATTTTTCAGGTTGTTCATCGAGATAGGTAAACCAGTTGATTGGTTTGGGGTTTTGTAAATATTGCGAGAGTTTTTGCCACTCTGTGAAGTGTTCATCATGCCAAAGGGTGAGCGCATCTGCTAGTGAGTACTCATGTGTCGGCAATAGAAATACGCCTTTTTCTGTCGGTGCCCACTTAAAGAATTTTCTTTTGACATAGTGCATTTCTTGCAATCCCAGAAGTAGCTTTTCACACATACCAGGTTGAAGTCCTGTTCTTTCGGAGAGTTCTTTTGTTGTGGCGGGCAGGTAGGAAAAAATTTGGAAGTCACTTGCGGCTTTTAGGGTAAAAAAACTCCAATAAGAGATGATGTCTGCAGAGACCTCATGGAAGAGGTCGCGTTTAGGAGGAGAGATGGTTTGGAGTGTGCTGCCTTTTTCATCAATAAGGAGAATTGCACCAAGGTCTGTTTCTACGCGTGAAACACCGTTGTAAAAGGGTTCTATTTGGGCATATGTTTGGGAATAGAGAGCTTTTCCATTTCGGTTGATGTGAAACCAACCATCAAAAGTTTTGGCACGTGCAAAATTTTTATGGAAGACATCCAAGTGATCATATCCGTGCGGATGGATTTTTTCTCCTCTGCTATTGATGTGGTAGTGCAAGCCAGAGTTTTCTAAAACAACAGCCGCTCCTTCGCGAAAATCGCCTGCATAGCAGTAATTTTCCGAGTAGAGGCGCTCTCCAGTGCTGTTTACATGGTGATAGGTGCCATTTTGTTCTTTTACTGTGCAAATGTTTTGCTGGAAATTGCCGCACCAAGCGTAGCGTTTTTTAGAGAGCGGGTTTCCCTTTTCATCGATATGAAACCACTCTTCATTCTCCACTACCGCAGCCTTGTTGTGATAATAGCCAAATGTTCTTTTGTAGCGCTTCTCATAAATGGGATTTCCCTCAGGATCGATGTGATAAGCGCCGCTATGATCTTTTACGGGTGCGATTCCTGGCGCGTGAAAGGGGAGGACTTCAAGGAAGCGCTTTTCGTAGGCGGGCTCGCCTGAAAAGAGATGGTGGGTGCGATTTAGCCCTACTTCAAACTGTTGCCAATTCGGCTTTGCAAGCACTTTCATCGGTTTTTCTCATGTTGCATCCTTTACAGACGGGGTTTTCTAGGTAGTTTTCTTGCAGGTTTTTGTAGGCGGGGCTCTCCCAAATATCTAAGAGGGATTGTTCATTCAAGTTGCCAAAATCGCCAAGTGTTTTACGATCTTCATCAGGGGCGCAGCAGGGGCCAAAACGCCCTTTTGCCGATACCCATGCTTCTTTTCCAAGAAAGGGGCATACGCCTTTTGAAACGAGCTCTTCTGTTGCATTTTCTTCTAGGTGGTAGATGTTTTCTAAAAGGACTTTTTCCCCGTTTGGCAGGCGGTAGCGCTCTTGCATTTCTAAGGCTTGGTCAACGATGGCGTTCCATCTTTTGATTGAATCGTGATTCCGGCGCATGGACTCTTCTTCCATCTCTTTTGTAAACACCCAGAGATGATGGCCTTTTACACGGTTTACACCTAAGGATGCGGCGAGTTTGACAACTTCTGGGATTTCGATAAGGCCTGATTCGATGAAGGTGAGTTGGAATGTAGTGCGGCAGAAATTCCCTCCCGCGTCTGCGATCTCATCTCGCACTTTGACAAAATCTTTTACATTTTGTACGCGACTCTCAAAGTTGGAGCCGATCATAATCAACTCTGAGGTCTGTTTTGTTGCACCATTCCAAGAGATTTTAACATCAGAGCCTACGGGAACGATCTTTTCGGCCCATTTTTTTGCGCCAAATTTGGGGAAGGTTCCATTTGTTGTCAGATTGAGTTTGACGTCATACTTTTTGCAGAGATCGAGAATTTTTTCAAAGTCTCGGTAGAGGAGGGGCTCTCCCATTGTTGAGGGGATGATCTCTTTTAGATTGGAGTTTTTTGTCTCCTCCATAATTTTTTCGATGAGTTCAATTCCCATCCGTCTTCGCGGGAGTCCTTGCTCTTTTCGTTTGATTTGGCATGGGCTATAGATCGAGTGCTCTTCGCACATGATGCAGCGCAAATTGCAGTCGTCAGGATTTGTATCAAATGTGATGCGCCAAGGGCCTTGTTTTTTTTTCATTTTTACACCTCTTGTAGAGCTCACAAATCTCTTTTGTATGCTCGATTATATTAGGAATTTCTCCAACTTTACCCAGCTTTTTTGCAAGAGCGGGGTTGTCCACAAAACGCTGCATCTGTTCGGCTAAATCTCTTGGATTCCGATGCGCAAAGAGAAGGCCATTTTTTTCGTGGTGAATCTGTTCTTTCATGCCACCATAGTCTGCAGTGATTGCAGGTAGACCTGCGCCAGTTGCTTCATGAAGAACAAGAGGAGAATTTTCACCCCAGATGGAGGGAACGACAATCGCATCAATTTTATTGAAAACATCGGCAACAATATTTTCATTCCGATAACCACCCATCCATTCAATTGAAAGGGAGAGTCGGGAGGCAATTTTTTTAAGAGATTGGGTGAAAAGCCCCATCTCCTCTCCCCAAATTTTTAGTTTTGCTTTTCCCTTAAGTTTAGAAAAGGCTTCGATTAAGTGGTGAATTCCTTTTGCTTGCTTGTGGGTGCCGATATAGCCAAAGACAAATTCTTCTTCTTTTTCTCTCTGTCTATTTTGCAGTCGCTCTAGATGAAATCCGTAATCGAGATAGATTGTTTTATCCCGGCTTAGCGAAAAGTCATTGATAAAGCGATTCATGAGATAGCGCGACGGGGCGATGAAAAGATCGACAAGTTCGCAAACCTCTTTTGTGTGTTGCATCCGTTTGTTCACCCAACCTGTCCAATAGGCCAAATCTTGCTCGTCGTTATCTGCACTAAAGTAGCGGAAGAAACACTTTTCAGCACATTTTTGATCATTTTGTCCTGAGCAGACAGGATAGAGGTCAGCTGTTTTAGAGTTGATCGCTTGTAGAAATTGACCACGAGGACACATCAACCAGAAGTCGTGCAGCGTAAATATAATGGGGATATTGCGTTTTTTCGCCTCAAAAAGAAGGGAGGTAGAGAGGTGGTTGAGATGACCTACATGCACAATTTCAGGTTGGTATTCATCAAGTAAATTTGCAAAAGCTTGATCTACATCGGGATGGCGATAGCCATCCCTGCTGTGTGCCATATTAACAAGGCATAAGCGAATGCTTTTGCAGTCGGGATCTACATCCCATTCTACAGAATACTCTCTCTGGTATGCGTCTTCTTGACGTGTAAAAACCATCACTTCGTGTCCCATTTCAACGAGTTGATGGCACAGTGTTTTTGAATAGACTTCTGACCCAGCCGAGTATCTTGGCGGGTAACCATGGATGACTTTTAAGATTTTCATAATTTCTTTAAAGCGAATAGTAAAGTAAAATTATCTTTGGGTCAACCAAGAATTAAGTACTAGAAGGTTGAGCAGAGGGCGAGAGGCGTTGATTTTTCCTTTGATATGATCTTGTAGTACTCTCTTTACTCCCTCCATATCAATCCACTCTACATGAGGGAGGTTTCCGTCAATTAAGCGGATTTGCATCCACTCTTTAAGAGACGTGCGGAACCATTTTTCAAGTGGCATTCCAAACCCACGCTTTTTTCTCATGAGTATTTTATCTGGAAGCAAGCCGCTCATCGCTTTTTTTAGAGTTTTTTTTCCTAAATATTCATCATCATAGAGTGCGTCTGGTGGTAATGAGAGCGCTATTGATGAGATTTCTTGGGTAAGAAAGGGCGCTCTTGCTTCTAAGCTTGCTCCCATTGTAGCGCGATCTATTTTTGTAAGGATATCGTGGGGGAGGTAGGTTCTCATATCGAGCAGAGATTTTTCTCTGAGATAGGTGTTTTTTGGGAGAAAAGGCATATTGATTTGATCGCAACCATGTACCATTTGAGAGAAAATTTTTTCTGGTGTTGCAGAGAAAATATCTAGGTAAGATTCAATTGGACCGCTATAGGAATAATAGCGCTCATATCCATGAAAGAGTTCATCTGCACCATCTCCTGTTAAGACAACATCCACATGTTGTTTAGCAAAAAGGGAGAGACAGTAGCAAGGAAAAAGGGATTCATCTGCAAAAGGTTCTCCACAAATTTGCACAAGCATATCAAAGTGTTTTTTGAAGAACTCTGGTGTGCAAAAGGTGCGGTAGTTTTGTACCCCGAGGTTGTGGGCGGTCTCTATTATGGCCTCTTTTTCTGAGTAATTATTTTCCTCCCAATCGAGGGAGAAAGTTTTTAGGTTAGGTTGATGTTTCGCTGCAAAATAGGTAATGATTGCGGAGTCGATTCCTCCACTAAGGAGTGTTCCAACTGGTCTATCAGAAATAAGGCAGTTTTTTACACTCTCTTCGATTTTTTGAGGAAGTTCTTTAAGGGGAGTATTGTTCTCGGTTAGATGGGGAGAAAAATATGTGTGAGTCTTTGTTCTATTTTTGTGCCAGGTAAGAACACTCCCAGGTTCTAGTTTGGAAATATTTTCCCAGCCGGTGGTTTTTCCACAAAGGTAGCTATGTTTTAGGAAAAAATGCAGCTGCGGTACGGATGGTTCCCAGTTGATATGAGGCCATACTTTTAAGGCGGCAATTTCAGAGGC
>JAJFMI010000165.1 GCA_021772235.1 Chlamydiota bacterium | reverse complement strand
GACCATTTCGAAATAGCTGACCGCCTCAGCGCTACTAGCAAAACCTGTCAGATTACCAAAAAACGCCTGCACCAAATAGCCCAGCGTCCATCCGGCAATCACACCATAAAAAGAACTGACCAAAAAACCCGTAACAATCGTAAGCTTACCACCCGCGCCCCAAAACTTACTCTTTCCCAAACTCAAAAAACTTCTAAAAGGGCTACTTTTAGCCTTACGACCAATCACAATCTCCGCGACTAAAATAGGAAACGCCACAAGCGCCAAACAGATCAAATAGAGCAGCACGAAAAGCGCGCCGCCATTTTCGCCCACAACATAAGGAAAGCGCAAAATATTTCCCAACCCAACATCAGAGCAAACAGCAGCCAAAATAAACCCTAAACGGGATTTCCACTCTTCACGTTTCATTTTGTCTCTTAAAATAAGTCCGAATGCGAGCCGATCCTCTCAATTAGAATTTGCCTACCCGATTTTTTATAAACAAGTAACCAGTCAGGTTCAATATGCAACTCCCAGCGATTTTTAAACTCACCTTTTAACTTGTGATTTCGATATTTTGCCGGAAGAGATTCTCCCGCCTCAAGCAGTTTAACAATCTGCTTGAATTTTTGAACATCTTTGCCACGTTTTATTTGCTTCTTAAACTCTTTTTCAAACTGTTTAGTATATGCGATTTCGTATTTCATCAATCAATGCCGAGTTTTTTAAACATATCCTCGGCATTTTTACAGATAATAATATTCTCACCATTATCTGATTCTTCCATCACTTTTCTCGTAACATGATTAGGTTGCTTCTCTGGGTGAAGCACAGGTTCAATTATTAATAAAATGAATTCCTTTAAACTCATTCCATTTGCATTTGCAAGCATCTTCAACTTCTTATGATCACGCTTTGCTATATCTATGGATAACCTACTTGTTTCAGCTGACATAATCCCTCCTTCGTCCATAAAGTATAATTTACCACATTTTTACATTTGTTCAAATATTAAAATACTTAATTGCATCACACTCATTTTTAACCTCATACAAATATCTTCACAAGATTGCACACCCATTTTTTCCGACATGTTGGAAAAAACAAAAAAATCCAACACATTTTCCTGGTATGTTGGATCATCCAACATATCAACTTCCATAAAAATTGATTTTTTCTCGGAAACGCCACACCATCTGTTACACTATAAATACAGATGGGAAACAAACTAAAATTAGAGTTTTATAAAGCAGAAGATAATAGCAAATTAAGCTTGCCACTTTTTTCTGCGCACGTGCAGGCTGGCTTTCCCTCGCCTGCGGATGACTACGTGGAGAAAAAACTCGACCTCAATGAACTCCTTATCAAGCATCCCGCCGCCACATTTTTCGTGCGTGTTGAAGGTGATTCGATGATTGATGCCGATATTAAATCGGGCGATATACTCATTGTTGATCGCGCCTGCACCCCTTCCGATAATAAAATCGTAGTCGCCGTACTCAATGGAGAATTTACCGTTAAGCGCATTCACAAAAAAGATACGCAACTATTTCTAGTCCCAGAGAATCGCAACTTTCCACCAATAGAAGTGACTGCTGAAATGGATTTTGAAGTATGGGGCGTTGTGACCTACATCATTCACAAGGCGACCTAATGTATTTTCTCATCGACTGCAATAACTTCTACGCTTCCTGCGAACAACTTTTTAATCCCGCCCTGCGCAACCAACCCAGTGTTGTCCTTTCCAATAATGATGGCTGCGTTGTCGCGCGCTCGAGCTTAGCAAAAAAACTGGGTATTCCGATGGGCGCCCCTGCATTTAAGTGGCGCGAATTTTTCCTGCGCCATAACGTAATTTCCCTCTCCTCCAATTATCCCCTTTATGCTGATATGTCCCAGCGCGTAATTGCTACACTTGAAACCTTCTCTCTTCCACTAGAAGTTTACTCCATTGATGAGTGCTTTCTTGAATGTTCCGATCCTACTTTAGCAAAAGAAATTCGCGCCCGTGTCCATCAGTGGACAGGTATTCCCGTCTCCATTGGAGTTGGCCCAACAAAAACCTTAGCAAAACTCGCCAATCGCATCGCTAAAAAAGAAGAATCGGGTACACACATCTTCACAACTATTCCGGAAAATTTTCCCATTGAAGATCTTTGGGGCGTTGGTAGACGTCATAAAAAAATGCTCTATTCCTACGGCATCACAACAGCTAAACAATTTTGCTCTTTGGATGAAACATGGGTGAAGAAAAAAATGAGCGTCACAGGCCTGCGCACCCTTCTCGAGCTGAAAGGCACCCCCGCCTACCTCGATAACGAAATGCACATCACGCGCAAATCCATCGTCTGCTCCCGCTCTTTTACAAAACCTCTCCTAAATCTTGAAACACTTTCTGAATCTCTCTGCTCCTTTGTGGCCAAAGCGAGCGAAAAACTGCGCCGTGAAAAACTCCAAAGCAACCACTTGACAGTGTTTATTTCCACCAATCGTTTCAAAGATGATTACTATTCAAACAGCAGCTCCTGTAAACTTCCCTTAAGCACAAATTCTACACCTGAACTCATCCGCATCGCCAAACAACTTCTTAGCAAAATCTACCTAGAAAACCGCGAATACAAACGTGCTGGCGTTCTACTCACAGAACTTACCGGAGCAGCAGAACAACAGCTTGATCTTCTCTCACAAGACGCCACGACCGAAAAAGAGAAAAAAGCCCTCACAGCCTTAGATCAAATCAATCGGTGCTATGGGGCTCGCATCCTCTATCACGTAGCTGAGGGCATAAAACCCGCCTGGAAGGGCAATCACCCCTCAGGCAGCTTCACTACCTCCTGGGAGCACCTCCCACTTATTATATTAAAATAATTATTACTATTGTAACTTAATATTACCTATAATATAATAATTACTTAATAACAACAGAGGTAACCATGCATAGTATAAAACCATACGACTATTCAAAACCTGTAGTAGTAGAAGTCAATGAGAGTAGATTTAAAAGAGTCTCGGAAAGAATTAATGCGTTCTTATCTGGACCGTTTTTTGGAGAAGGAGACGGCGATCTCGGCGCTTTTACTTGGGGATTAACAGGAATTATTTTCGGTGTTCCTACATTACTGGTTTCTGGTTTAGGCATCCATTATACTCAGTGCAAAATGTTAAGCTCAAATTTATCCGCCCTTGCACAAGGTAAATTACGTCGTAGAAATTTTCAAACAGGAAAATTTATTCCTTTAGCAAACACTGCCGCTAATCGGTTACGAATTACTAAAGAAACCCAATCTTTTAAAATTTTAGTTGTTATATTCAGCCTATTTGCACTCACACTATTTTTAGTTACGCCAGTCGCAAGTGGGATTTATGCTAGTTGTAATGTTTTTTCCCTTGCAGTCTCCAAAGGGAAATATAAGGAAGTAAAAAGACTCATTAAAATGGGATTTAAACCGACACAAAAAAACATAGATTCTGCTGTGAGAAATAAACACTATGGCATTGCAATTCTACTATTTGATAATTTTTCAGGAACAAGTACAACAAATAGAGCTGATCTAGTCGAAAAATATGAGAATCAATTGAAAGAATTACGTGAAGAACGAAGAAAAAAGACTGTCGCGTATTTTAACAAGTTCAACCCTGAAAATATGTCAGATGATGAAAGAAAAGAAATCGAACTGCTTAGAGAAGGAAGATACGAAGAGTTTAATATTCATCGTCTCAAAAGTCAAGAAGCGAAAAACGTCGCGAGAGAAATCCTCAAGCAACAGGAAGATTCTGAATAATATTTTCAGCGGCGCGCTGCGCCATAGATTCGCGACATTCAAGTGTTGCTCCACCAATGTGGGGCACAATAATGCAATTTTCTAATTGGCAAAGTGGATGATTCCCAGGCAATGGTTCTGGGTCGGTTACATCAAGGGCGGCATAGCGTATGTAGCCTTTTTTTAATGCCGTCACAAGATCATCCGTTTTGACAAGTTCCCCTCGCGCCATATTCACTAAAATGGGGCTTTGCTCCATCTTTTCCATTTTTGCCAAATCAATGAGCCCGCGTGTTTCATCGGTGAGGGGTGCATGCAGGGTGATAAAGTCGCTTGTTTGGAGAAGTTTTTCTAGTGAAACTTGGGTGTAAGGTGTTTGCTTTTCTGAGCGGCTAGTAAAAATAACGTTGCTACCAAATGCGCTGGCGCGTTTTGCTACGGCCTGACCGATTCGGCCCATGCCAATTATCCCAAGAGTTTTGTTCTGTAAACTTTCACCGCAAAAAAGTGCTGGATCCCACTCTCCCCATTTCCCTGCTTTTACGTACTCATTTGCTGAAACGATGCGACGAGCGGCTGTTAAAAGAAGTGCCAAGGTGAGATCTGCGGTGGGTTCGGTAATCAGATCGGGAATATTAGTAACTTTGATGCCGCGTTTTTCTGCGGTCTTAACAGCAATATTATTGAGGCCGATGCAGTAACCTGAGAGGATTTTAAGATTTTCACTCTCTTCAAGTACCTCTTTAGGAAAAGAGTCGGCTACGGTAAAGATGATGACGTCATATTTTTTGACGGCGACGATTGCTTCTTCTTTTGTAAGGGGGCGATTCGATTCATTCACATCAACAGTAAACTTTTCTTTTAAAATCTCTTGGGCAATCTTAGGGATTTTTCTTGTGATGAAAGCTCGCATTTTGTCTCCGTTTTTTTTATAATGTTAGGAATGACTACAAAAACCTCTCGTACTATCGGTATCTTCACTCTTGCCATGATCAATGTGGCGGTAATCGCAAGTATTAAAAATTGGCCTTTGACAGCAGAATATGGCTTTAGTTCACTCTTCTTTTTGATTATGGGCGCGCTGCTCTTTTTTGTCCCGGTCTCGCTTGTTTCCGCAGAACTTGCCACGGGCTGGCCCAAAAGTGGGGGTGTTTTTGCCTGGGTAAAA
>JAJFMI010000164.1 GCA_021772235.1 Chlamydiota bacterium | reverse complement strand
GCTACATGCGTCTGCCAAACTATCCTTTCTATCACACCAATCTCTGTGAAGAACGCCGCCGCCGCATTCTTTGCGACCCCGGCTTTGATCCATATGGATCGCTCAACTTCCAAGATGATGTCTACTGGATAGGTGCTTCGCAGTAAAGAGTTTAAGCGTACATGGCGCTAACGTCTGAGTTCATTGTGGATGAGGAGTTTTTATAGAAGTTTTCGTAAACTTGATCAATAATTTCCTCTGTTAAGCTTTTTGCTTTCGATTTATTAGCATGCGAACAGGTAAGCCCGATTAGATCCATAACTTTATCTAAAGGGTTCGAAGAAGTAGTACCGATTTTATTTTGACAATGCACAAGTAATTGGTCAGGAATCTCAACTTTATAGGGCTTCTCAAACCTTTCTTTTTTTACAGCTTTGAGGATTTCCAAAATCTCGCTTTTTAAAGGAGATTCAAGCTCAATTTTGATGAATCTTCGTTCCATTGCTTTGTCTGCTTTAAGGATCTCGTATTCTTCAGGAGTGGTTGCACCAATAAAATGTACGCCTAAGCTCATGAAAGGTTTGAGTTTTTCAGATAAATTAGTTGCCTGTTGGGCACTTTGACTTCCTTGCATAATGCGGTGTGCCTCGTCAATAAAAACGATTGGATTTGGGTGTGAGATGACTTTCTGCATAAAAGAGATAAAGCGACCTTCTGCTTCACCCACATATTTTGCTCCTGCAAAAAGAGCGTCAATATTCAAAGAGAAGATTGCAGCGTCTTTCAAATAATCAGGAACATCTCCTTTAGCAATTTTTGCTGCCAAATCTATAACTAAAGTGGTTTTCCCGCAACCTGCTGGTCCAACTAAAACGGGATTTCCTTTATCTTTCACCCCAAGAACTGTAATTAAGTCATTTAACTCTTTTTTTCTTTCTAAAGTTGTTGAAGCAGACTTTGCACCTTTTACATGTGCTACCAAATCTGGAAGGCTATTTGATGGCGGAGATGAGCGGCGACTCATTCGGTAATAAAGGAAAAGACCTAATGCAGGAACTGAAAGGGTTGCAATGGGCACTGCTATATTTGCAAATATTACAGAACTATTCCCAGGTTCTCTTTTAATAAATTCAAAAACTTTTGATTTTTTAAACTGTTTTGCCGAATAGACTGACATAGCAGCCACAGTAGGGATGAGAATAACTCTCCAATTTTCTAAAACAAAAGACTCGACTTTTTTTGCTTGGGCATTAATAGCTCTTATTAGATTAATTGGGTTAATATAGGAAGAATAGCTACTAATTTTGTTGATATAATACATAAATAATTCCAATGTGTTAGAATTATTTTAGCAAATGGACCTATTTAATGCAAGTTATTTCTGTAACTGACGAAGCTTTTCAGAAAGCTCCAAGATCGTCTCTTCCTGCATGAAGATCATCTCTTTAAGCTCCTCAACCTCTTCATTAACAAAAGAAGACTTACTTGACACATCACGCTTTAACTTAGCAATTTCCGTTTGAAACTCTTCGTGCTTTTCTCTAAGACTTTTCAGCCTCATCGCACGCAAATCTTTTGCCGCAGGAGCAGCAGATGCAATACTAGTAGTAATGATTGCAAAAATAAAAAACAAACTATAGAAAGATTTCATAATTAAACCTAATTAATCTATCTTCCTATTATCATTTAATTTAATTATTGGAAACTAATTAAGGGCTTTCTTTTTTTTTAGCTCGTTTAATTGCTGCTTGCGCATGCGTTCGGAATCCTCTGGAGTGAGGATGGCAAACTTAAAGAGCGCGTGGGCAATTTCAACTTTCAGTTCTTGGCTAAAGCGATCAAAAAGTTGGAAAGCATCATGCTTAAACTCAAGGAGCGGATCTTTCTGACCCACAACGCGCATTCCTACTTCAGAACGCAAATGATCGATATGGAGCAAGTGCTGCTGCCAGTGTTTATCAACAATGCGAGTGAGCAAGTTACGGATAATACCGCTTAGGGGATCGCCCTCATGTTGAGGCTGGCCATTCTTTCTTTGGATCGCTTCTATAGTGGAGCGTTCATGAGCGAGCTTTCTTTCAAAAGCTTCGACCACTTTTTTTGCTGCGCGTTGCTCAATCTCTTCGACAGTAAGATAATCATCATCAAACTCTTCGGGAGAGAATGTGACGGGAAAATGTTCCATTAGCCAGTTTCGATAGCCTTCAGGATTCCAGCCTGACTCGTCTTCACGACTCACAAAATATTTGTGACACATCTGCGCGCAGACTTCCTCTAAAGATTCTTCCGCAATACCGATAGCGTTTTCGCCATGAAGAAGATCATTGCGGTAGTCATAAACCTCGCCGCGCTGCTTATTCATCACATCGTCATACTCTAAAGTGTGCTTACGCATCGAGTAATTGCGCTGCTCAATTCTTTTTTGTGCCGTTTCAATCGATTTATTTAGAATTGGGGCTGAAATCGGCTCCCCTTCGGGAGGACGGAAACGCTGTAAAAAAGCAGTTAACCTTGGTGTTGCAAAAAGACGCATTAGGGAATCTTCAAGCGAAACATAAAACTTAGAACTTCCTGGATCGCCTTGACGACCGCCACGACCGCGCAATTGTCTATCAATTCGTCTTGATTGGTGACGAGTTGTGCCGATTACATGCAAACCGCCAATATCACTCATGCCCGCTTCTAGCTTAATGTCTGTACCGCGACCTGCCATATTTGTCGCGACGGTAATCGCACCGCGCTTACCAGCACTCGCAATAATTTCCGCTTCTTTCGCATGGTTTTTCGCATTCAAAATCACATGATCGAGATTGTTCTGCTTTAAAATACGGGAGAGTTTTTCAGAGATTTCAACAGATTCCGTACCGATCAAAATCGGTTGACCCTTAGCATTTACATCCTGCACCTCTTTGATGATCGCGTTGTACTTCTCGCGTTCAGTCATATAGATTTCATCGTCGCGGTCTTTGCGAACACAAGGGCGATTTGTAGGAATCTCTAGCGCTTCTAACTTATAAATCTCTTTAAACTCTTGCGCTTCGGTCATTGCCGTACCCGTCATCCCGGCGAGGCGATCGTACATGCGGAAAAAGTTTTGCAACGTAATCGTTGCATACGTCTGCGTTTCGCCCTGAATCGCGACCGCTTCTTTTGCTTCAATCGATTGGTGCAGACCATCAGAAAAGCGTCTTCCTGGTTGTGGACGACCTGTATTTTCATCGATGATGACAATCTTGCCTTCTTGAACAATGTAGTCGACATCTTTTTCCATCAACAAGTGAGCGCGGAAAAGCTGACGCAAATTATGTGCGCGTTCTTTGCGAAGAGAGTCCTCTTCACGAGCCGCCACCTTGCGCTGCATTTTTTCCTGATCGCTAAGAGAAGAATCCTTATCGATCATCGCATACTCATGGCCGAGATCGAGCATCAAAAAGTCATTTTTGCTCTCCTCATTGCCACACGCATCCGCCCAAGCTTGGATTCCTTTATCAGTCAATTCGTAATCGCTAGAGCGCTCATCAATAATCATGAAGAGCTCGCTCAAACGCTTCGCTTTTTCTTCCTTATTGCCATCCGCGTAAAAGAGTGTCTCGCACTCTTCTAATTTAGCGCGCAGATCAGGATTTTCTCTCAAACGTTTGATGACCTTATTTCTTGGCGTACCTTTCCCTACAATCCAAAGAAGTTTAAACGCCTCATCGGCATCCTTCTGTTCATTTTTTGAGAGCTTTTTTGGCTCCTCATCAAAGAGACTCAAATTTTCGAGAGTACGACGCGCCTCATTTGCAATTTTCGAACAGAAGTCACGCTGCTTTCTGACAAGAGTTGAGACGGGATTTTTCAATACTTCATACATTTGGCGCGATTCACCAACCGGACCAGAAATAATCAGAGGAGTGCGCGCTTCATCAACGAGAATTGAATCGACCTCATCAATAATCGCAAAGTAATGACCGCGCTGGACCTGTTCTTCTTTATCCATTGCCATTGAATTATCGCGCAAATAGTCAAAACCAAATTCTGAGGCGGTGCCATAAACAATATCAGATGCGTAAACTTTTGCCCGCTCATGCGGCGGCACGCCATTGACTAAAGCAGCAGTTGTTAAACCAAACCAGCGGAAAATCGCCCCGATCCAATCGCAATCGCGTTTTGCTAAATAATCATTTACCGTAACCAAGTGCACCGGTTTACCCGTTAAAGCACATAAATAGAGAGGCATCGCAGCTGTTAGTGTTTTTCCTTCACCCGTTTGCATCTCTGCAATCGAGCCATGAAACATCGCAATACCACCAACAAGCTGCACATCGTAGGGGATCATGTCCCATTTTTGATCGTAGCCAGAAACGTGTACGTCTGTCCCGACCAATCTGCGGCAAACATTTTTCACCAGAGCAAAAGCTTCTGGCATAAGGGAATCGAGGGAAACCTCCTTAGCGCGCTCCTGCAATTCTTTGTGCTTTGCTCGCACCTCATCATCAGATAATTTTTGAAAAGATTTTTCGAGGCGATTGATTTCGTCTACAGATTTAAAATATTTCTTAATTAATCGGTCTTGAGCGGTGCCAAATACTTTCTTTAAAATGCCAAACATGTGTGGATATCCTAAAACATTAACACTTATTGTAGCCTATATGTTATTTTAAACGAAGGATGAAGGACCCATTAATCTTTAAAAACAGAAGTACTAAGGCGTTAGAGCGCGAAAAAGTATACGGAGAGCGTGCGATCAAGCTCCTTTACCAGAGTCCACCGCTGCTTAAAATATTCACTTCTTTCCTTCTCCCACTCTTTGCACGCTGCAAAGCTCTATCCCACTATTACGGTCGTTGCCAAAAATCGCCCCGCAGCAAAAAAAAGGTCCTGCCCTTCATCGCCCGCTACAACCTTGATACTACCGAATTTCAGCAATCCCCAGAAACTTTTACCTCCTTCAACGACTTTTTCACCCGCAAACTC
>JAJFMI010000163.1 GCA_021772235.1 Chlamydiota bacterium | reverse complement strand
ATCGCTACGAGCAGCTTCAGGCTCGATGCCAACAGTTGCTATATCGAAAAATGATGTAGTAGGAAAACGCTTCACCGAACTTGCCGCATTAATTAAATTAGTGCCAAGTAAAGGTGAAGCGCACCGCTTAGTGAAAAATGGGGGCGCCTATCTCAATAATGAGAAAATTTCTGACCCTATGAAAATCATTGAGCAAAGTGACCTGATAGAAGGGGAATTCCTTCTTTTAGGAAGCGGCAAAAAAAAGAAAACTCTCATTAAAATCGAATAGTCCTTGCCGAAAATAGGGGGAAAATCCAAAATAAAATTTGATAGCCCGTGTTGGATAAAGTGCTTCTGGAAGCAGGTTTATGTTTAGGAAACTTTTCACATGGGAATAAGAACCATTTCGGAGAAGGTGTTTATGGCGACAGTTACAAAAAAGAAATTAGTACAGCAAATTGCGAATCGAAAGGGAATGCATCCGAATGAAGTCCGCGGGCTTTTGCAAGAGTTTCTCGATGCGATGACAGATTACCTCGCAGAGGGAGATCGTTTGGAATTTCGCGATTTTGGTGTTTTTGAAATCGTAGAAAGAAAACAAAAAATTGGGCGTAATCCAAAAAATCCTGGAGTTGCCATTGTGATTCCAACGCGAAAAGCGGTGAAATTTACTCCTGGTAAGAAAATGAAGGGATTGATTGAAGAGGGTAAAGCTCCATCCAATTCTACTATGCAAGGCCAGTTTGCTTAAGTAATACGGAATTTTGGCTATTTCATCAGCGTTGTCTTTGAAAGTTGGCGTTGATGAAATAGCCAAATTCCAATTTTATGAGAGGTTGTTGCTATTGCGCTCTCAGTTTAAACAGTGGTATACTTTGCGCAAAATAGGGATTAGATACTAGATGGAAACACTAATTGCCAGTTCATTAATTGATCTTCTTGATTTTAGAGCTACATCTGATCCTTGGAAGTCGGCACTAGGTTTTTTGATCAAAGAGCAACAGATTGATCCATACAAAATGGAGAGCTTGATCGCCCCTCTTAAAGCGAGTAGCCCTTCAAAAGAAGAGCTGCTTACAGCAGCGGCTTTCCTCTCGCTAAATGAAAAATTAAAATATGAGCTTAAAGGTGACATCATTGCGCATTGCGATGGTATTGATGAGACGCTGCGCGCGCTTATCCTCACTCTTTTAGGACACAACTCCTACATAGATCTAGAACAAGCCAAAACAGCACCTGAGAGCCTACTCTATTTTGGATTGATCGCTCTCCTTGAAAACTCCTACGAAAAAAAACGCACCTTCTTAAAAAGAGTAGGAGAATTGAACCTTCTCCTCGATAGAAAAGGCAACCCTTTTTTCAGTTTATTAACAGATGAGAAGCACTTTTGCCTAGCGACACTTTTAACCGTTTTTTATCTGCTTTTTTCTTTGGCTGGACATTTTTCTTCGCAGAAAGATTTTGACCAGATTGCCAACCACCTCCACCGTCGATTGGGATTGCTTGAAGGTTTTTATTTAGATGCTATCCCTTCGCATCTTCTCATACTCTCACTTCTAATTGAAATGCATCATGAGCCCGAAAAATGCAGTTTCGCTATCCCTTTTGCAAAGGGCTTTTATCGTGACAGAGCGATCTTTCATGAACAACTTACAAAAATTGATTTTACTCTTCAGTTTGCAGGGGAGGGAAAGTCTTTTGGTGCGCTGAGCAAAGGCAATATTGAAATCGTGGCGATGGGACCGCAGCAACTACCTCTTGGCGTAATGGAAAATTTTGGTTTTTTCCGTGAAGCTGCAAATGGAGCGGGGGAGTTTGCTGATATCATCCATGAAGAAGAGCAATTATCGGGCTGGCTCAAGCTTTGTAATTATGGAGCAGCTCTTCCTGAACCGGGAAATGAGTGGCTTCATGTCGATTTAAAAACAAAAGCTGACTATCTCACCTTAACCATCAAACCTAAAAAAGAGAGATCCGATCTCTATTTTGCCTTCTTTATCAAAGCAAAAGAAGCGAAAGTGGAGGGGCGACAAGCCTTGAAGCCGCGCTCGCTAGATCGCATTCGCGGAGAGATACAGGAGATCTTTTTTAAAGACGCTGACGAATTTCTCTCTTTACGTACCCCGGATCTAGTACAAATTGAAGTCATTCCTCTAGCAGGGGGCAATCACTTCTTTTCAGCGAATTTCCTTGTTGCCTTCCCGATTCAAAAAAGTCTTACACTAGAAATATCATAGAAATACTTTTATTCCAGGATCTGGTATAATATCTACAACTAGATGATAATGAGATCAAACTTCACCAAACGGGGATTATGGGACGTTTTCTAATATTTGGGACAGTCTGTTTGTTCATTGGTATCGCAGTCGTAGGCTGGGTAAAAAAATCACAAAATAGTGAAATGGTGGCAGTAGCCCCTGTGGAACAGATGGTAGAACCGGTTTATGCGATGCAAGCAGAACCGATAGTTTCGGCAAGCAAAGCGGATTTTACTCCTATTAAAGATGATACAGAAAATGTTGATGAGATCTATCGTCTTTTTACAGTAAGTTCATCGCGATACCCTTTTGTCGAAACAATTGCTTATACGCCGCGTGTAAATTGGTTAAAAGGGCGTGCTGCTTGGCTCGGTGATTACGCCTCCTATTTCAATACATCGAAACATTTCATTGCGCGTAGCTTAAATGGAAAACCCGATTACTTTACGCAAAAAGTAACAAGTGGCGATCGATTTAACGTCTTTAAACCAGAGACCGACCTCTCCTTCCACTTAGTTGTCGATCTTTCACGTTGCAAAATGTGGTTTTACGCGGTCGACTTAACAGAGAATAAACACCACCTCATTAAAACCTACCATGTAGGAGTGGGGCGATTAGAATCGACTTCTCCATCAGGAACGCTTACGCCAACAGGCAAGTATCTTTTGGGAGATAAAATCGCTACCTATAAGCCAGGAACAACCGGAATTTTTCGCGACGAAGAGTCTGAGTTGATTCAAATTTTTGGCACGCGCTGGATTCCATTTGGTGCAGAAATTGAAGATTGCTCGCATCCTTACAAGGGTTACGGCATACACGGCGCGCCATGGTCTTTAGATGAAAAAAATCAGCAGCTGATTGAAGATCGCACTACAATTGGACAATATGAGAGTGACGGTTGCGTTAGACTTGCAAAAGAAGATGTAGAAGAACTTTATGCAATTGTGGTCACAAAGCCCACAGTAGTAGAAATAGTAAAAGATTATCGTGAAGCAAATGTTCCAGGAGAACCTTAAGTAATGTTAACACATGAGAAGCAGATCAAAGAGTGCGAAGACGCGCTTTCGCGGTTAAAAAAGCAAAATGAATCCTCGGATGTATGGTCCGATGAAGAAATGATACGCCTTGAAACACGCTTAGAAAAGCTTAAAGCAAAAGTTTATTCACAGCTATCTCCGTGGGAACGCGTTACTATTTCGCGCCATCCTGAGCGCCCGCAATCCAAAGATTATATCGATCACATCGTCGAAGGTTTTGAAGAGTTACATGGTGATCGCCTCTATCGTGATGACGCCGCTATTATTATTGGTACAGGTCGCATCGGTGGCGAAAAATTCATGATCATTGGACAGCAAAAAGGAAAAGATACAGATAGTCGCCTTTTCCGTAATTTTGGAATGCCTCATCCTGAAGGGTATCGCAAAGCGCTTCGCGCCATGCAATTGGCAGAAAAATTCCAAATTCCCGTTGTCTGCTTGATTGACACGCCAGGTGCTTATCCGGGCCTTGCTGCAGAAGAGCGCGGACAAGGTTGGGCAATTGCAAAAAATCTCATGGAAATGGCGCACTTAAAAACACCGATTATTGCCATTCTCATTGGAGAGGGATGCTCCGGTGGCGCACTCGGAATCGGAATAGCCGATCGCGTTGCCATGCTAGAGCACTCCTATTACTCCGTTATTTCTCCAGAAGGCTGCGCCTCGATCCTTTGGAAAGATAGCACTAAAAATGCAGAAGCAGCAGAACAACTCAAGCTCACATCAGATGATCTCACAAAACTTGAAATCGTCGATCACGTAATTGACGAACCTCTTGGCGGCGCGCACTATGATTCGCAAGCTGTTTTCCAAAGCGTAAAAGAATACATCACTCGAGAAAATGCTAGTTTAAAACAACTTCCACTTGAGACTCTACTCGAAGAAAGGTACAATAAGTTTCGTAAATACTAAATGATAGTGAATGAAACTTCTCTTACAGGCAGCACTTAGAACAAAGCGCCATTTTGGCATCGTTATTCTTAATCTTGTTTTTTGTCTTGGACTCCTTGTTGCTAGTCAAATGGAGATGTTTGGCTTTGGCCTCATCACACGTACAGGTACCGATTTTTTCACACTTTTTGGAAAAGAAGATCGAGTCACTCTAGAACAAATAGAAAAAAAATGGCCTAAGATTGCAAATGAGGGGGTGATCACTCCAAAGGATGCCTCACTCTATCTTCTGAATCAAAAAAAAGAACGCAATCCGCTTACCAAACTCATGATCCGTGCGCAGCATTCGTTCAATTCCTTTTCCCGAATAGAACTACTCATTGCCGCACTTGTAGCGATTGCAATGTTTAAAGCTGTTATGCTCTTTTTTTCGCGCTATGTTTCACAGGTGCTTTCTATTCGGATTTCAAAAGACCTCCGTCAACAGTATTTTGAACACATACAGACACTTCCGCTTAGCTTCTACCAAAAATTTAATACGGGCACACTTGCTGCTCGCGTCGGCGGTGACGCAAGCCAAATTGCGCTTTCACTAAATTCTGCCATTACCAACTATTTCCAGACACCTTTTACCATCTGTTCTTCACTTTTTGTCTGCTTTTATATCTCCTGGCGCCTATCTATTGTTATATTTATCGGTCTGCCGCTTATCGTACTTCCCGTTATTTTTGTTACGCGCAAAGTGAAACAGATCACACGTCGCTGGCAAAAACACCAAGAACGCTTTTCCTCTGTTTTAATCGACTTTCTTTCAGGAATTAAAACTGTGAAAATTTTCTCCATGGAAAACTTTTCCAAGAAGAAATACGAAGAGCAAAATGCGGAGATGGCGCGTCTAGAAACAAAAACCGCCAAATACGACCTTCTCACACGTCCTATACTTCATACAGTTACAATGATCTGCCTTGGAGGTGTCATTTTTTACGGCCTCTATGTTCTCAAAATGAATATTTCCGAGCTGCTCATCTATTGTGGCATGCTTCACTTATTCTATGAGCCAGTGAAAAAATTTGCCGAAGAAAACACCAACATTCAAAAGGGAGTTGTTGCAGCTGAGCGCCTTTTTGAAGTGCTCAATATGGAACCACATGTTCCCTGCGAAAAACACACAGAAGAGCTCACAAAATTTACAGATGCCCTTGAATTTGATCAGGTATGGTTTCGATATGAAGATCGCTGGATCATCAAAGACCTCTC
>JAJFMI010000162.1 GCA_021772235.1 Chlamydiota bacterium | reverse complement strand
TCAAAAAGCTCGCGCACTTGTCTAGATAGGCTAGTATAATTTGTAGGGGTTGCACCGGGTAAGGGGGCAGCAGGAAGAGTAGTGGGGACAGTTCCTTCGGGAAAAGCGCCAATCTCTGCCATGAAAACTTCTTTGTCAGTTTTAGGTGCGTCATCTTTTACTGCTTTTCCTGTAGCTGGATCAATAGGAAAATCAACTTTTTTGAAAGCCCCTTTTTTGGCAGCTGGCGATGTGAGAGCTCCTAATTCTTCAAATACGTTTTCTACATCTTCTGTAATGGAGGGAAGGGGGGCGGCTTCTTTTAAGGCAGCTTCAAATGTTTTAGGGGTGTCGCCTGGTAAATCGGGTTCTGTTTCTGTTGTGGGTGGCTCGCCTTCATCTGATGTGGTGGATGTTTCTGTTTCTCCGGATTGAGTCGTAGATGTGGTTGGAGTAGATTCTTGTTGCGAAGAGGAGGAGGGCTGGGTTTTTTCTGGTTCAGAATATTTTTGAGAAGAAGTAGGTGTGGCCTGCTCAGAAGCGGTTGGGGTGGCTTCTTGCTCTGCTTGAGTTGAGGTCGTTGGTTGAGATGAGGAAACGGGTTTTGCAGTAGTTGTCGGTTGTGGTGCAGGGGCAGTCGCTGCAGTTGTTGTGGGTGCAGGCTCTTCAGGTTGTGCTACAAAGACAAGTTCTTCTTGCTGAGGAGCGGGGGCTTTTTTTGCAGATTTTGCAGAGGGCTCAGGTGCAGCGACTTCTGTCGTTGTTTGGATGCCACGTGTTTTTTGGGGTGATTTTACCCCTAAAATACCTTCATCACTTTTTTGCCCATCCATAAATCGTTGAAAGGCTTCGCTTGTGGGAACTTCTGTCTCTGGAGTTTTCTTCTCTTTTTTATCCTCTTCTTCTTCTGTTTTGCTTTTCTTTCCCTCTTTTGGAGGTTCATCAGATCCGTCGACACGAAGAAGATTATCAAAATCGGTAGACTCTGCAGGGACATCGTCTTTTTTTCCGGGGTCATCGGGAGAGGGGCCTTGCACGTAAGCATTTGTAGTAATATCTTTACCCATTTTCGCCTCTCTTTTTTCTTAAGATGTGCATGGCAGAACCGAGTTCATCATTCTGGATTCCTTCTTGCTGCTTTTCGACAAGAAGCATTTCATGCTCCCACTCTTTGCGATGCAGGCGCATCTTTTCCACATCTTGCTGCTTTTTCAAAAGGTCTTTGCGCGCTACTTCAACTGCTTCACGAGCTTCATCTACGACCTTCTCCTGCTCTTTTACCTTTTTATTCTTTTTTTCGACATCCTCTTCGACAACGCCTAAGTAGTAATTGGCCTGTTCAATTTTATCACTTGTTGTACCGCGGCTAATTTCATCGCGTATCTGCTCAGTTTTTTCGCTCAAATGTTTGCGCGCAAGTTCTAAAACTTTTTCTTTTTCTTTGAGAGTCGCGACTTCTTTTTCTAAGGTTTCTTTTGCAGCAGCTAACGCGCGTTCAGCTTCTTCAAGACGTTTTTTTTTAATCATCTCGAGTTGCTCAAGCGGATACTTCATTATTTAAAGAGTGCTTTGAGTTGGTCAACAGTCTCTTCAAAAGAGCATTTTTCATCGATGTCCTGTTTTAGGAAGCGGTTGACCTTGTCGACGTATTTGATGGCAAAATCGGCATTTTTATCGGAGCCAGGTTTGTATTCGCCAATGCGGATGAGGAGTTCATTTTTCTTATAGTTAGCGAGCACTTCGCGGATTTGACCGATGAGTTTGACGTGCTCTTTGCTTGTGATTGAAGTTAATATCCGACTAACAGAGGCGAGAACATCAACTGCTGGATAGTGATATTGACGAGCAAGCTCTGCAGAGAGAATGATGTGACCGTCCAAAATGGAACGCGTCTCATCAGAGACAGGTTCATTCATATCATCCCCAGCAACAAGAATGGTATAGAAAGCGGTGATCGAGCCGACATCGGAATTTCCTGAGCGTTCAAGCAAGCGGGGGAGGGTGGCAAATACAGAAGGTGTATAACCCGCTCTTGCAGGAGGTTCTCCGGCGGCTAGCCCAATTTCACGAAGTGCGCGAGCAAAACGTGTGACGGAATCCATCATTAAGATAACGTTTTTTCCTTGCGCGCGGAAATACTCTGCAATCGCTGTTCCAACATAAGCCGCATTCAATCGCAATTGCGCAGCCTGATCGGATGTAGAAACGATGACAATTGAGCGTTTCATGCCCTCTTCGCCGAGATCGTGTTGAATGAATTCGCGTACCTCACGACCACGCTCACCGATTAACGCGATGACATTGATATCAGCTGTTGCATTACGCGCAATCATTCCTAAAAGTGTGGATTTACCACCACCGGCTGCAGCAAAAATCCCCATTCGCTGACCTTGTCCAACAGTCAAAGTTCCATCGATACAGCGTACGCCCGTAGATAGGGGCTCGGTGATCATTTTGCGCGTTAATGGATTAGGTGGGGGGTTGATTACAGAATAGGTTTCTTCTAATTCAAGTGGGCCTTTTTCATCGACATCAAGGGGATTTCCCAAGCCATCAAGAACACGTCCCAAAAGACCGGGACCAACTTTAATTTGCAACGGCAGGCGCATCGGAATGACTTCTGAGGAGGGGCCGATTCCAGTCATGGCGCCAAGAGGCGAGAGATAGACTTCTTCTTTTGTAAAACCGACGACCTCAACCATAAGAGGTTCGCCTTCACGCTTGATCATGCAGACTTCGCCCATTTTTACTTTAGGCACGACAGCTTTAATGAGCATTCCGACAATTTCTGTAATGCGTCCGTGGACAGAAGCGAGTTCTATGTCTTCAAGTTCATCCAGAAGTTTGTCAAAAGGTTCATCGTTCATTATATCTGCATGTTGAACATCGTTTTAATTCCAGATGCTGCATCGGCAACAAGAATGGAAACAAAGTTGAGTTCAATATTCGCTTTTTGGATCTTTGTTTGGATGTGCAGCATCTCACCAGGGTTCATGCTGTCTTTGCTTTGGCTCGCTTTTTGCATCTTTTTAGATGCGCCGCTGATTTGATCTTGGCTATCTTGAATCATATCCAAGAAGCGGTCGATTGGATTTGCCGCTTTGGAAACAAAGGGCGTTTGTTCATTGCCCATTTTTCCCGAAACATAGCGGATGTTGTCTTGCGCGGTACCAAGTTTTTTCTTGATTAGGTATTTCTGAGACTGGTTGAACTTGGGATTTTTGTTCAGGTTGTCTTCAGTTTTATTGAGCTCGCCTGATGCGATGTCCATCTGTCCACGCAGATCATCCATTGTCGGAGGACCTGAAGACTGGGCACGCTGGGGCAGATCGAAGGGGCTTGGGCCGCCGGTTTTTTCAGCACCCATGCCGCCCTCGGGCTGCTCCATCATCGACTCAAAAGACTCAGGAGTCTCTTGCCCACCTGGTTTGAATTCTTCGACAGGCTTGTCTGCCTGCCCTTCTGTAATTTTAGGAACTTCTCCTGGAAAGTCTGTTGCCATATTAAGCGCGATTTTCTTTTTTTTGCGGTTGTAGAGGAGATCCACCCTCTTTTTTTACAAATTTATCAACAAAATCAATCGCTGCTCCAGCAGTTTTTTTCGTCTGCGAATCATCAGAACTTTGTGCAATCTCGGTTAAAAGTTTTTCACCTTCCATTCCTTTTGTAGGGGAGAGAGATAGAGAAACACCGAGAAGTGTTTTGGCTGTTTCATTTTTTGGCTCGCGTTTTACAACAGCGGTTAGAATTTCAATCGCGTTTGTCAGCTCTAGCTTATGCAAGTGCAGATAGCCTTCGCCCACTTCGGGCAGACTGTTCTCTGGGTTGAGAAGTTTGCACGCGCGAAAAAGTTTGAGAGCCGAGTCTTCGTCCGCTTGGTTTACGGCGATAAAGCCCAACTCGATCAGAACAAAAAAGAGTTCTTGATTTACATATTTGCTCATATTTAACTACCTTAAGTTTTCTGGTTACGAACGCTGTTCATGATCATCGAACTTACCTGATAAACAAGGTTAGAGATCGACTCACCAATTTGTGTTACCTGTGACATCGCAAACTGGAGAAGCAAGAACTCACCAGGTGTTGCGGAACTAATGTTACTCGCGAGGTCCTGTACCATCGATACAACCTGCGATTGAATTTGAATATAGGCGCTAATCAGAGTGTTAAAACTCAGCGAGGCCCATTGTGTTTCGTCAGCCATTTATTTTCTCCCTATGCGTTCACAGACCTTTTTTGCTGCAGTATAGCCATGCAAAAGAGTAGAGTATGCTTCGAACTCATCTTTTTTTGCGCCTTCACGCAACTTCTTTTTGCACATGCCGATTTCTTCTTCGATTTTTTCAAGCGTCTCTTTTGCTTCGCCTTTTCGAACCTGCTTTTCAATATCAAACTCAAAAAGCTTTTTCTTTTCTTTACCTAAACCAAACATGTTAATACCCAATCCGTTTTTATTGTTGATTGTAGTTAATTTTAAATTTTAATCCATCCTTTTCGAGCAGAATCTCATTTGACTCAATACCCGTGATGGTCATTCCCTCTAACGTTTCTCCAATCGAGAGAATTTTTCCGTTAATGACAACGTACTCATTTACATTTCCAACCTTGGAGCTGCCAGTGACCCGAAATTTCGAAGTCAAATCGATGCGTGAAGTAGATGCAGAGGTGAAAACAACAAAGTTTTTTATGATTCGCACGCCGCGTAGCTGTTTAAGATTAGCGAGAGTTTTTTCAAACTCTTTTTTCATATCTTCACTAACACGACCGCCTAAAACGAGTTCCCCATTATTCAATTTGAAAGTAATGGAGTTGAGGTTTTCTTGAACTAGAAGAGCGTAAACTTCTTCCTGTAGAATTTTTTCGACTACGACGCGGTAGCTAAGCTTGTCTAAATAATCGAAGTTGCGATTGAGGTAGTCGCGCAGAGCGCCGCTATCTTCAATAGTAGCGACATAGCCGCGAATAATGAAATCTCCCGGTTCAGGAGCTGTCATCGTGACTGAGCGCCAGGAAGGATTGTTAATGAGAAGAGCGTTCATCTCCTCGTAGACACTCTCATCAATGACAACATTGTCTTCAACTAAATTGATGTAAGGAAGATTTTGTAAAATGTAGGTTAGTTCGCTGTGATCGACCTCAGTTAAAACATGTCCGAGAAGAAAAATCTTTCCACTTGCTGTGTTGAAAGTGAATTCCACATCCGGAAAATCCTTAATTGCTTTGCGAATCTCATCGCTTGGATCGACCTGTACGATTTCAATCGCTTCAGTTTTGAAAAGAGAGAAAAAGCCCAACATGCCGATGAAAAGAACTACAGCAAGAGAGCCAGCGATCACCATGTGTTTTTTTGGAACGCGGATCTCTTTCCAGCTTCTTTCGTCAATGCGAGCTTCTTCTTCCATCGCTTCAACCTCAGCTTTTGAAGGCTGCGTGCCAAAAGCGGGGGGTGGTGAGAAAATTGTTTCGCGTGACATTTCGCGATCGATGACAAGAAATGAAGTTGTGCCCAAAATCACAACATCTTGTGGAGTGATTTCTGTCGTCCCTTCAACTGTCTTGCCGTTAACAAGTGTGCTATTGCGACTTTTTAAATCTTCAATCGTAATGCGTCCCGTGCTATCTGTTGAGACCTTTGCGTGCTGCCTAGAAACACTTAAATCTTGCAGGGCGATATCGCAACTATCGGGATCTTTACCAATGATGAAGCTGCCCTCTTCCAAGCCAAATTCTGCGCCTGTATTCGGGCCAGAGATTACCTTAATGCAAAACCGAGCCGTTAACCCGGGGGCAAATGAGAGAATGGGAGTCTCTTCTGGAATCGGAGAAATTGG
>JAJFMI010000161.1 GCA_021772235.1 Chlamydiota bacterium | reverse complement strand
GATGTCTCTAAAGAAGAAGATGTTCTGGCAATGTTTGAGAAGATGAAAGCAGAATTTGGTACGATTGACATTTTGATCAATAATGCCGGTATTCAGAAAGATTCGCCTTTTACTGAAATGTCTCTTGACGCTTGGAACAAGGTCATTGGTCTCAATTTAACCGGACAGTTTTTGTGTTCGCGTGAAGCGGCAAAAGAGTTTTTGCGTCGCGGCGTTAAAGAAGAGACTTCAGTTGCAGCGGGAAAAATTATCTGTATTAGCTCTGTTCACGAAGTGATTCCATGGGCAGGACACGCCAACTACGCCTCTTCAAAAGGAGGCATCCATATGATGATGCAATCCATTTCTCAGGAACTAGCACCTTATCGCGTACGTGTGAATTCTATCGGCCCTGGCGCCATTCGCACCCCTATTAATAAGGAGGCATGGGAAACAGAAGAAGCGTATGGCAAATTAATGAAATTGATTCCTTACAATCGAATAGGGGAGCCGGTTGATATTGCGCAAGTAGCAGTATGGCTCGCATCAGATCATGCGGATTATATAAACGGAACTACAATTTTTGTTGACGGAGGAATGTGTCTCTTTCCAGGCTTTCGCACAGGCGGCTGATCGCATCTCTTCTTGCACTTTTTGCCGCACTTTCCCTTGGGGGGAAAGTGCTTGCCATTTGTCAGGGTTGTGTTGTTGCAGGCGCGCAGACAGTTACCTATTTTGGGATTTTGTATTTTATCCTGCTCGCGCTTGTGATCTTTTTTTGGCGCACTTTTCCCTCTAAGTCTATCGCAGTTCTCGGGCTTGTTTTCAGTGCTTTTATCGCCTTTTTTCTCACGCTTTCAAGGCAGGAGATTTGCCCCTTTTGCATCACATCACATATTCTTCACATCGCTGTTTGGTCGCTACTACTCATTCCTTGCTACTTTAGAGCTGCAGCACTACTTCTTACAACTCTTCTTATTATTTCTGTTCCCCTCGTGCACATAAAACAGAGTCGCGCGAAAATCATTGGGAAAGCACCTGCTTTTTCCTTTACAACAAAAAGTGGAAAAGTAATCGAGAATGTACCCCCAGCGCCCTATTCCGCTCTTGTTTTACATTTTGTACAAGAGGGTTGCCCGTTCTGTGAGGAGCAAATTGAAGAGATTGAAAGTTTCCTCAATTACTATCCCAATTACCTTTTTTACAACGTTTCAGCAACAGAAATAAAAAAGAGCGATAGTGTCGAGCTCATCGTATCGCAGGAGATGCAGCAAGCGTTTCACGTCAATCTTTTTCCCACACTCATTGTTGTCGATCGCAATGGTGATGTGATCAAATTTGTGCGTGGAAGAATGCCTAAAAACACCACTCTAACGCAACTGATTGCAAATATTTTCCAGTACGATTAAAAAACCCTTCCCCCAATATAAAAAAATTTGTTAGCATGCAGTTTTAATAGCTAAACAAATTTCTTTATATGAAAAAAACAAATCTCATTGGTATCGTGCTGCTTGCGCTAACTATTCCTTTTGCACTCTCATCTGATGAAGAGTTACTTTGGGAGACCGAGCCTTTTGAAGTCCAAGAAACAACATCGCCAGTAGAGGTTGTTGAAGCTGATATTGCAGCATCATCATCTGTTACGCAATTGCATGAGTGTTTGAAAGGACTTGTTCTTGTAGGAGGGTGTGAGGAAATCTATACCCCGGAAGAAGTCTGTTGTGTTGAGTGTTTTGAGACCAAAGGGCTTCTTATTCCAGGAGGGGAGTCGAACTTGCAAAAGCGCTTGGCACCTTTATACATGAATAAACCCCTGACTCAGGAAAGTCTTAATGAGATTAAAAAAGCGATCCTAGACTACTTTCACGACCATTATTATCCCCTTGTCGTAGTTAAAGTGCCTGAACAGGATATTACTTGTGGAGTCTTGCAGCTGATCCTGATTGAAGGAAAACTGGGAAATGTATGTGTTGAAGGAAACCAATACTTTTCTGATGAGCGCTTTCGCAAATACCTCAACCTGATGTTGGATGAGAGAATCAATGAGCGCGACCTAATACGCGACTTGAACTTTATGAACCGCAACCCCTTTAGAAGAGTTGATGTAATTTATGCTCCAGGTACAGATCCGGGAACAACAGACATTACACTATTTGTTGATGATAGACGTCCTTTGCGAGTCTATTCAGGTGTAGAAAACTCTGGCGTACGTACAACAGAGCGTCAACGATGGCTCGCAGGATTTAATTGGGGAAATGCATTCTGGCTCGATCACGTACTTGCTTACCAATTCACCTCCTCTTATCAAGTTTCTGAATTCCACTCCCACACCGCCCAATACATCGCTCCGCTCTCTTGGCATCACATATTAAATATTTATGGTGGTTACTCACGAGTTGATCCCGATTTAACAGATGTGGAAAGAAATGTTGGACGCAGTTACCAAGCATCTGGACGCTACGGAATACCACTGCCTCCAACACGCTATCTCTACCATGAATTCACACTTGGGTATGATTGGAAGCGCACAAACAACGTTATCATGTTCAATGAGTTCATTGTGACAGGGATTAACGATGCTGATGGTAACCAATCTGAAGTAGGAAAAAACGTGAATATCTCCCAGTTTGTACTGGGGTATAGTGGGAATTATGAAAAACCCGACTATCGAGTCGACTTTGGAGTAGACATGTTTATCTCTCCGGGAAGAATGATGTCCGATCAATCCAAAGAGGATTATGAAACACTTCGCCTTGGATCTGATAACGATTGGGTAATTCTCTCAGGACAGCTCGCTTACCTAAAACGTATCCCTTATGACTTTTCCGTATTGCTAACAGCTTCAGGACAGTGGACCTACCAGAGTCTTCTTCCGAGTGAGCAGTTTGTACTCGGTGGTTATGATACCGTTCGTGGTTACGATCAACGACAAGAAAACTTTGATATGGGGTATCTTTTCAACGGTGAAATTCGAACACCTGCGATGCGCGTATTGAAGTACATCAATCAGCGGTGGACGATTCCTGATGGCCTCCAATTCCTTGTATTCCTCGACTATGGTCGCGGTTGGGATCACACAGCTGTCCCGGGAACACCGAAATCAGAGTGGCTCATGGGGGTTGGACCTGGCTTGCGTTATACCGTCGTGCCTTACTTCACAGCTCGTTGTGATTTAGGCTTTAAGATGCATAATAAGGACTTTTTTACAGGTGGGACACCGGAGGTTCACTTCTCGGTCATTGCTAGCTTTTAGAGAGTAAAGCTAAGCTTCGTCTCGCTTTGCCAAAACAAAAAACGCCCGCCAGCTTGTGTTATCTACACTAAGCAGGCGGGCGTTTTCCATTTTTGCTTTGCGAGAGTTCCTAATTTTCTGCCGAAAATGGGGTGAAGCTTTTATGTTCTTTTCTACTTGTTATTCAAAAAAATTCGATAATCATTTATGAGGAAGGTATGGAAAGAGTACACCCCTGGCGCATGCGCTTTATTGTTGGCCTAACTATGATTGTTCTGGCCTTAGTTGGATTAATCACTTCTAGCTTGAGACAAGATGGCGCCTGGAACTACTGGCGTATTATGGTCCCACTATTTGCCGGCATGTGCATTTTCTTAAGCTGGTACATGAGGGGTTTGAAAGAATCTCTCTCAGTTGTAAAAATCTGGCAAGAAATTTTGCACTGGGGCGGCTTGTTATTGAGTGTCTATTTAATTTCGCTCTTTGTAGAGAAGGGGTTGATCGAACGGTTTGGTGGAAGTTTGGCAGTGCTGACTTTGCTTGCCTTTGCACTCTTTATCGCAGGAGTCTATATTGAAACGACGTTTATGCTGATTGGAGGGCTCTTAGGGCTTTTTGCAGTTGGTGCAGGTGTTGTTGCAGAGTATCTCTACACAGTGATGGTGCCGCTCGGAATTATTGCGATTGCTGCTTTGTATTTTTTAGTGCGTCCGAAAAAGAAAGACGAGACTGGTGTCTAGTCCCAAAAGTTCTTTACCTAAAACAACGCGAAATCTCTCGCGGTTGGGCTATTGTAAATCGCTCAATATTAATAATATGGATCGATTTACAATAGTTCAACCCCGTGGATTTGGCGCCGTTTTAGGCTGAAGAACTTTTGGGACTAGACACTAGA
>JAJFMI010000017.1 GCA_021772235.1 Chlamydiota bacterium | reverse complement strand
ATTAGGTCGCGATGCATCTCTTTCATTTTCTTTAAATGCTTGTCCATCATCACTTTCATGTCGTGCGCTATAGATCGGAGTATTTGTTTTGCAAACTCTTTGTTGAATTGCTCTTCATCAAGTTTATCAAAGCCTCTTTTTAGAAGGCCTCGGCCTTCTTCTGAAAAGGGAGAAAGTTTTGCTTGGATTTCTTTAGGGAGTGGCGGCGGTAATTGCTGGGTAATCGTGCTCATATTCCTCTTCCTCCATTTCAAAGTATTTAAGGGTGGTTTCTAAGTCTTGTCTGCGGTTTTCAAAGTTTGTCAGGACTTTATGCTGGGCTGTTATGCGCTTGTGCTCACCTGAACTGTGGATGATTTGTGGGCGGACAAAGATCAATAGGTTGCGTTTTTTCTCTTCGGTGACTGTACGGGAAAAGGCGCGGCCGATAACTGGGAGGCCGCCGAGGCAGGGGAGGCCTGACTTACTTTTCACTTTATTGGTGCGAACCATTCCAGAGACTACTGTGAAGCATTTGTCTGGTACATGTGTGCTGGTAACCATGTTGGCTTCAGAGGTCTGAATTCCTGAACCAGACATTGATGTTGGATTGGCTTGTGAAACGTCTTGCGTAATTTGAAGAGAGACGATGTCGTCATCGCCCAATTTTGGCTTGATATTGAGGGATACGCCGACTTTTCTATATTCAATGTTGGATGTTGTCTGCTGTGTGCTTCCAACTGTTTGTGTAGTGGCGCCGCTAAAAGGAATGTTTTCTCCAACAAATATATGCGAATCTTTATTATCCTGTGCCATGATTTTCTGGTTGAGGATGATGTTTGTTTCCGATTCAGTTTGCAGAGCAGAAACAAGAGCGCCAATGGAGAGAAAAGATTTTCCTTTGTGGAAGATAAGATCGCCAATGATGCTAAAATCAAATCCTTTTCCGTAGGGAAGGGATTTTGAACCGTTACCGTGTGAGCTAGAAATACCTGGTACGCCGGAAGGTGAGCTTGCACCACCTTTAAATGCTCTATTATTTCCAAGTGCTGATGAGCCACTGTTTCCGCTCCATTCAAGGCCAAAATCAAGGCCATTATTCATGTCGGTTTCAATGACAAGAACTTCAATAAAAACTTGTTTAAGGGGAACGTCTAGACTTTTTACTAGTGCGAGAAGTTGCGCTACTGTTTCATGATCTCCTTTAAAAAGAAGAGAGTTGGTAGATTTGACATACTGCATGTTTCCAATAGCTTTTGCTAATTCAGGGGAGTTCGTATCAGAAGCAAATTGTTTAACAGCGTCTTGGATTTCAAAGCCATCATGGTACTGCAATTTATAAACATGAAAGGCGTCTTCGCCGTAATAATTTCCCATGGGGTGTGCACCTGGAACATTATTGGCATGCGAAATTCTGGCCATTTTGGCTTGTTTTTTTCTACGTGTATAAAAAGCTCTCTCCTCTTCCGACATGCGACTAATTGCAAGATAGCCTGCAACTCCAGTTTCATCAATGATATAGCCGTGTTGGAAAAGAATATTTTTCAATGCCGCCATGATGTCTTCTTTAGAGCTGTCTTTTCCTGATACTAGGGATACTTTGAAATCGAGGTCACCATCATTATAGGCAAAATTTACATTACAGATTTTGCTTACGAAGTGGATGAATTCATGTGCTACAACGTTGTTGAAATTGATCCGATGTGTGGGTTCTTCTTTTGCAAAAAGCCCAATTGGGATTAGGAGAATTAGCACTTTTTGTATTAGAGCTTTCATGGTATTGGCATGTGGTTTTCACGATTATGTTAGCATGTCAAATACTTTACGTACAGAGTTTTTTTAGAAGGCTCAATCTCGCTTTGGAAATCTTGTTTCGGTATCACCTTTTCTTGCTTCGTTAATTTATGGAGAAGGTTTTTTTGTAAAAAGCTAGTTCTGCATTAAGCGCCCGGATGACACTTTCACTTTTACGAAACCCGTGTTGCTCTCCCGGAAAAAGTATATATTCGTACGGCGTGCCGCTTTTATCAAGGGCTTTGGCTATGGCTTCAGCTTGATCGGGGGGAACAATTTTGTCTTCATCTCCTTGAAGGATTAGAAGTGGTGTTGTGAGCTCATCTATTCGATGAATCGGTGAACGTTCTTTATAGAGGGCTTTTTTTTCTGGATAGGGGCCGATGAGGTTGTGATTGTAATAGTGTTCAAATTTGTGTCCGCTTTGATCAAGTAGTTCTAAGTCGCAGATTCCATATAGGGAGCAACCTGCTTGGAAATAATTTTCAAAGGTGAGGGCTGCTAAGGTTGTATAACCTCCGGCGCTGCCTCCGCGTATGGCTAGACGGTTTTCGTCAGCAAGATTTTCTTTTACGAGAAATTTTGCTGCAGAAATGGCGTCTTGTACATCGACAATTCCCCAGTTTCCGTTAAGTCTTTTGCGGTATTCACGACCATAACCTGTACTGCCACCATAATTAACATCAACTACGGCAAATCCCCGAGTTGTCCAAAACTGTGTAACAAGGCTAAAAACAGCCGGAGTATGAGATGTTGGACCCCCATGGCAACGTACGATTAGCGGAGGTTTTTTTTTA
>JAJFMI010000160.1 GCA_021772235.1 Chlamydiota bacterium | reverse complement strand
TCTTATCCGCATTCGCCAGTTTTTACTCGGAAAACAACACAGAAATACTCGGAAACATAAATTTTCGTAGTTCAAACACAGCACACTCTATCATTCTGCTAATCAAAAGTTTACGTATAAGCGCGCTTTAGCGCGCCAATGGCTTAAGAGCGCAAAGCCAAATCGATTTTCAGCCGCTATGACAGTGTAGACGACACGGCTTAGCGGCTGAAAATCGATTTGGCGCAGCGATTGTTAAGCCACCCACAAAGACTATTGCATGTTGTGATATGTCGCGTCTATGTCATCTATGCCTTCAAGCCATTCGATGAGGGCAAGATTGGCCGCGCGTGTTTCGTCATCGACTTCAACAAGAGTCTTGGGAACCATCTCTAGATCGGCCTCTTCGCAAGGCACGCCAAGAGCGTCTTTGACCTTGTAGAGAAGTTCGGGAGGAGTTGTGATGACATAGAGGTCTTCCACCACTTCAAAATCTTCGGCGCCAGCATCTGATGCGGTAAGAAAAAGCGCATCTTCTTCTGCTTCTTTTTTGGCGACGTGGATCACACCTTTGCGCTCAAAATTAAAGCTCACAGCGCCGGGTGTTGCGACATTGCCACCGCGCTTGTTTGTTGCGATGCGAATATCGGAGGAGATGCGATTTTTATTGTCCGTCATCACATCCGCGATGATGCCCACGCCACCATGACCATAAAGTTCGTAGGTCATTTCAAAATAGTCACCCTGATCAGCGGAGGAGGCTTTTTTGATATTGCGCTCGATGTTGTCGCCTGGCAAGTTCACCGCTTTAGCTTTTTCAATAGCGAGGCGCAATTTGCTATTGCTCTTTGGGTCGGGTCCGCCCTGTTTCACTGCGCTAATAATTTCTTTCACAACGCGCGAAAAGATTTTGCCCTTACGAGCGTCTGTGCGTTCCTTTTTGTGCTTAATATTTGCCCATTTACTATGTCCAGCCACGCTCTACAACTCCCTTTCCATTTTAATTTGATCGTAAAAAGTACCATCCGGTTCCTTTAAAAATTTTGGGTGGCGCCCGTACTCTTTAAAACCAAGTCGCTCATATAAACGTATTGCAGGATGAAATTCGTAGACTTCTAAGTGCAGAAATTTTAAGTGAAACTTCTCCTTCCCCAATTTGATCAGCTCTTTTATCAGCTTTGTGCCCACGCCATTTCCGCGAAATTTTTCTCCAACAACAATCACAAAAAGCGCTTGATGCTTAGTTTTTTCAAATGGCTGAACATAAATAAGGGCCATACCAGCGGGCTCGCCATCCACAACAGCTGTAAGTCCAGAACCGACAGGCAAAAAACTCTGCCAATAACGAATCGCATCCATCACTTCAATTTCACGCACCATAGGAAACCAGCGTAAAATACCTTTTTCACGCATCCAGACACGCAAACTTGGAATATCCTCTTCTTTGGAAGGTCGTACTTCAACATTCATAGAATCAACTCCATCAGATGCTTCGCATAATATTTTCCATCAACAAAGTAGAAATTAGGATGCTTCAGAACAATTTTAAAACCTTGCTGTTCGAGTAATTTTATTCCTGGAGAATTTTCGGGGACATCGAGATGCAAACTCTGGAATTTAAAACGCGTTTTAGCAAGGTGAATCAAGTTTTTTAAGAGAGATTTTCCCACACCGCGCTTCTGATAATCTGGATCAACAACTATCTGCACCATCGCCATATGGCAGACCTTCTGATAGGGATATAAAAAAAGTGCACCAAACGCAACAGGAACGCCCTCATACAAACAAGTTAACGCACACTTAAATCGCGCAAAGCCGATCCAGTTTTGCACAAATGGATCGATTTCTGACTCTTTACTCTGAACCATCCATCGCATCACATCCGGCTTCATCAAAATGCGTTTTAGCGCTGCATGATCCGCATCCTCTGTATAACGAATATCAAACTCAGGGCTGTCAACAAAATTCATTATCCAAACTCCTTCAAATAAGCGACAACAAAAGGATCGAGATCACCGTCCATTACCTTCTGCACATTTCCTTCTTCATACTTTGTAAGAACATCTTTCACAAGTGTGTAGGGCTGGAAAACATAGTTGCGCCGCTGTGAACCAAAACCAATCTCTTTCTTCTCGCCGCCCATCTTACCGAGTTCTTCTTTTCGCTTCGCTATTTCCTGCTCATACAATTTCGCGCGCAACATCTTCATGCACGTCTCGCGATTCTTAATTTGCGAACGCTCCTGTTGGCAAGAGACAACAATTCCTGAAGGCGCGTGCGTCATGCGCACCGCTGAATCTGTCGTATTTACATGCTGCCCGCCCGCACCTGAAGATCTAAACGTGTCGACACGAATATCTTCTGGATTGATCGCCACATCAATATCTTCTTCAATTTCCGGTGTCACATCGACCGAAGCAAAACTTGTATGACGCCGCCCACTACTATCAAATGGCGAAATGCGCACCAAACGGTGCACCCCTTTTTCTGCCTTGGTAAATCCATAAGCGAACTCACCAGAAAACTTCATCGTAATATTTTTTACGCCGGCAACTTCCCCTGGCAAAAGATCAATCGTATCAACTTTCCAACCACGTTTTGTTGCCCAGCGCTCATACATACGCGCAAGCATCTGCACCCAGTCGCACGATTCCGTGCCACCAGCGCCAGCATTAATACTCAAATAACAATCGTTAGCATCCAATTCACCCGAGAGCATTTTGCGCACCTCAAGCTCTTCAAGCACAACACCCACCTGGTCGAGTTCACCAATAAGTTCCTGGTAAAACCCCTCATCACTCTTGGGATCGACATCTGGCAGCATCTCTGCCGCACCTTCAAATTGCACACGCATCTTTTCGTACGGCACAATCCAGCCTTTCAATAGCGAAACCTCGCCCATCATTTTTTGGGCAGCTTCTTGATCATCCCAGAAACCGGGATCTTCCATCTTCTTTTCGAGCTGAATTAATGAACTTTTTTTTGAATCGAGGTCAAAGATACCTCCCGAGCTGCGCGATGCGCTGCTCTAAATCTTTGAGACGCTGTTTTGTATCTTCCTGCATGAAAGCCATAGTACACTAAAAACCCAATCTTTACAAATAACCCCCCTCCTCCTAAACTCTATCGAAACGGAGATCCAAATGATCGATGCAACAAAAGCAAAAGCGCTCTCATGGTACAACGCTGCGACAAAAGAAAACGCCCAAAAACTTGTAGTAAAAATAGTGGATTTTGGAAAAGCAAACCCCTTGAAAGCATCAGGAATTGTTGTTCTAACGGGAATTGCAAGCGTTTCGCTTTATAAATTATTATTTGGGAAAGACAATACACCCCCATCAGGCACATCAATCAAATGATCCCCGCGAATCACAACATCCTCGGCAACAAATTTACTATTTTCGCCAAGAGTCACCTTTAGTGAACCCTCAAT
>JAJFMI010000159.1 GCA_021772235.1 Chlamydiota bacterium | reverse complement strand
AAACTGGAAGGTGTCATTGAAAGTGCCGATGATCTCGGTACTGTTCCCATCGAGAACCAGAGACTGTCCGATCGCCTGTGCCGGGTCTCCAAATCGTGCCGCCGCGTAGCTTTCCCTGATAAGTGCGACATTCGCACCGATCCGGTCTTCTTCCAAGCTAAACATCCGTCCGAGTGAGGGTCGAAGGCCAAGCGCGTCAATCGTTCCTGCGGACGCGAAGGCAGCTCGCGTCTGCTCGGGGACACCGTCATCGGTGATGTTCACAGAGCCAAAGGTGTATACTCCGAACGATTCCAAGCTTCCTTGATCATCGTGGTAATCCACGTATTCCGCCTCGGAGAGGCTGCCTCTAGGGGTACCAGACCATTGGTTGGTGACCAAGACCAACTGGTCTGGCTCGGGATAGGGGAGCGGCTGCAAAAGAGAAGCGTTTACCAGCCCGAAGATGGCGTTGGTGGCACCGACACCTAGTCCAATGGTCGCGAGTATCGTCAAGGAGAAGGCCGGTACACGAACCATCTTTCTGTGGGCATGTTTGAGATCTCTCGCCAGATCGACGATCCATCCGCCCCAAAGCGCGCCCTCCGTCTCTATACGAAAGCGCTCGGGTCCCCCAAAAGTCTTGAAGACCTCTCTACGAGCCTCCCGCGCACTCATTCCATCACTGACCCGCGCTTCAATCTCCTTCTCGATATGAAAGCGCATTTCATCGGCAATCGACGCCTCCACCTTGCCTCTTCCGAAAAGGCTCTTTAGACGCCAGCTCCAACGGTGCCAGAAACTCATCTAGTCATCTCCTCCGACGGCCACACTTGGCTCAATCTCTCGCTCGAATTCCACATGTGAATCTGCTGCGAACCTTTGGTCTTCTTCACCTTCGGAACCGGGCTCGATGTCCTTTCAGGTCGTACCCAATACATCCTCGACGGCCGTTGATAGCCGCGTCCACACTTCCTGTTCGGTGGCGAACTGCTTCCGTCCCGCATCTGTCAGCGAGTAGGTCCGTACGGGACGTCCATCAGGGGAGACTCCCACCTCGCTCGTAATCAGCCCCTTATCCTGCAACCGGTAGAGAGCTGGGTAGAGCGAACCCTGGTTAATCTGGAGTACGGACTTGGATGCAGACTCAATTCGCTTGGAGATGCCCCATCCGTGCATCGACTCGAGTGCAAGTGTCTTCAGAATGAGCAGATCCAGCGTGCCCTGCAGCACATCACTTTTCCGTCGCGCCACGATAGTCTCCCAAGAATCGATTAATCAGCTTTATTGAACTGATAATATGATTTGTAAATTAATATTATGTTATTCTACAATAGCGCGCAAGAGATGATCAGTGGTGCATTCAACAACATCCTTAAGTGATTGTCCGACAATGATTAAGAAATGATATTCGAGATGGGGTTTCGCGCCGTTATCTGAAGCATTATGCTTGTGAAAAAAGGTGCAAGCGTTGAAAAACCCATTGCGTGAGTTGAATTTTAGCTCACAGGGCCATGGAACCGCCCACATAAATCGGCGAAATTTTTGACAGGGGGGGAACCCCGAATCGGTGATTTTGTCCTGGTTGGCAGGTACCGGAGGCCAGAAGACCACAAATCGATACTCTGCAGCACGCTCAAGCAACTCTCGACACCCAAATGCCCTGAACAAGATCAATAAAAAGAGAGGGCCAGAACCCGTAAGTTCCAACCCTCTCACTTCTACTCTGAAAAAATACCTGTCATCGCAGAAGAGAACTAATTTCTCCCGGGAAACTTGGGTTCTTGTACCACCGGTGATACCGACTCCTCAGCCGGCACCTTCCCAGCTCTCTTGAAGATTCCAAAGCCGAAATAGCAGGGCTCAACGGAGCACTGGTACATATCAATTTCTAAGCGGAAAATCCCATTCGACGACGGAGAATAGTTGAGAACCGGAACATCATCGGTCAGAATATCCGATACGACTTCATTTCCACCGGTATCCTTCAGCGCTAGGTCGACATCTCCACAGTCGGTATCGCACACGGCAAAGATCAGGTAGTCGGTGCCCGATGCGAGGGTAAAGTCCCATACATCTTCCTCTCCAGACCCGAGGAAACCGACTACGTAGTTCTGAAGATCATAACCGCCATCGCTAGATAGCTCTTCATGGGCAGCTTGAAGCTGATCCCAGACCTGCTGAGCGTATACCTGCCCCGTAAGATTTGCTGGCAAAGACAGTGCCATTGCCAAAGCGAAAAAGAAGATGGCCGAGCGGAGGGCGCTCATAGCTTTCATCATTTGTGTCCTCAACTAGGAGTGAGAATGTTTGGAGCTCCAGCCAATACATAACAAAATCTGATCTACTTAACGGCCCTAAAAGACCGGCAGAAGCCCAGATACTTTCAAATGATCCTTACTCGGTCACCAAATTCGGCGACTCATACCCGTGCGGTAGAGAGGTCAACCCAAACTTCACCTTCTCGAACTTCAACTGGATAGGTTGGCACGCTGCCTGCTTCCGGGCCTGCATCACTCTCGCCGGTTTCGCAGTTGAACCGCCAAAAATGCCAGGGACAAATCACCCATTCGCCGTCGAGGGCACCATCTCCAAGTGGACCACCCTCGTGGTTGCACAACCCGGAGATGGCACTAAATACGCCATCTCTGCAAATGAGCGCGAGTGTCACCCCCGCAGCATCAACCTGCTGAAGAGGGCTTCGGCAAAGCTCTTGAGATGAACCCAGGTGATGCCAACCGACTCTTACTTCGCCTGGTACTACCTCCTCCAAGGCATGCCACCCGGTACACCAATCCGCACATCAGAAGGTGACTGGTTTTGCCAATAGAAAGAGGGAAGCGGGCGATCTTCTGGGAAAACTTCGTTCAGCGTATCGCCCTCATAGAGACGACCATTCTTCATCACAAACTCAATGTCCATACTGTTTCGCATGTCGTCGAGTGGATTGGAGCCCATGATCACCAGGTCAGCTAGCTTCCCGGCCTCAATGGATCCGATATCTCCACCAAATCCGATCGCCTCTGCGCCAAGAATGGTGGCCGCCCGAAGAGCATCAT
>JAJFMI010000158.1 GCA_021772235.1 Chlamydiota bacterium | reverse complement strand
ATCAGTGCTTTGCACGGGCCTCGCCCGAGCACACGATTTGGCATGCCAAAATGAAGCTCAAGGGGTGCGGGGGCTTGCCCCGACTTATAATTAGTGGCTGTTTTTTTTAGATCACCAATTTATCTAAAGAAATTTGTAGACTAGACACTAGTGTCTAGTCCCATAAATTCTTTACCTAAAACAACGCGAAATCTCTCGCGATTGGGCTATTGTAAATTGCTCAATATTAATAATATGGATCGATTTTCAATAGTTCAATCCCGTGGATTTGGCGCCGTTTTTGGTTGAAGAATTTATGGGACTAGACACTAGGTAAAGAGAGTTTAACAACATCTTGAGAATGAAGCAGAGTGGTATCAAAAATAGGAACCTCGAGACCCTTTTGATCGATCAACAACCCAAGTTCTGTACAACCAAGCAAAATTACCTCAACACCTTGATCGCATAATCTATCGATAATTTTATTCATTACTTTCTTAGACTCAAATGACAAAGTTCCCACACAAAGTTCATCGTAAATAATCTTGTCAATAACCTCTCGATCTGCAAAATCTGGAACAATGACCTGTAAATCGAAATCATTTTCCAACCTTGATGAATAAAACCCGTCTTCCATTGTAAAACGAGTTCCTAAGAGGCCAATTTTTTTGTATCCATTTAATGCTACTTCCTTACCTGCAGAAGTTGCAATATGAACAAAGGGAATCGAAACAGCGCTCTCAATAGCAGGAGCGACCTTGTGTAACGTGTTACAACATAGAATAATCATATCAGCACCAGCATTTTCCAGAGTTTTTGCAGCAACCTCCAACTGCCTGCCTATTTCAGTCCAATTGCCCTGATTTTCTAGCTGAATAATAGGCTCGTAATTAACACTGTAGATTAATAATTTTGCAGAGTTTAAGCCACCCAGCTCTTCACGTACTCCGCGGTTAATTAATTGGTAATAAAGAACAGTTGATTCCCAACTTGTTCCTCCTATAAGACCTATAGTCTTTTGCTTAAATTCTGAACCATCTAACATGCTACCTACTAAAACCCCAGCAATTAATACGAAAAAAAACAATATCTTTTTTATCATTACCTACCCTTCCAACACTCTTCATAAGAAAAGTCAAATTCATCTGTAAAACCCAATCCATCCTCTTCTTTTAGTCTAAAACGTTTTCCTTCCTCAGCTTGTCTATTAATTAACGCCATTTCTTCCCCTGAGAGAGTAAAGTCAAAAATATGAAAATTTTCTACAATATGACTAGTGTCTAGTCCCATAAATTCTTTACCTAAAACAACGCGAAATCTCTCGCGGTTGAACTAATTTAACTCGCTCAATATAATAATATGGATCGAACGAAATTAGTTCAACCCCGTGGATTTAGCGCCGTTTTAGGCTGAAAAATTTATGGGACTAGACACTAGAATCGCTACTTCCGGGCAAGGGAATGCACCCCTTCTGCACAATCCACTTAAGGCAACTTGAGAACATGTTTTTCTGCTAATCTCATCGCAGCCACAGCTCCAGAAGAGTACCCAACAAGCAACATTTCCTCATCCACCTTTAATTCATCAATCAGAAATGGCATCCAATACGATTCTCTAGTAAGAACTGGACCGAGAAACTCAGAAGCCACAACTTCTAACCCTTCTTTTTCAAAATCTGCTTGCAAAGATGGGAACCAATTATCCTGCTTAGTGGAGTTTCCATTACCGGGAACAAAGACAATTTTTGTCATTTTTATTGCACCTTCGCAATATTTATTATATCTTTACAGAATATCCTAGAAGGTTCTTTTATGAAAACATTTGTATTGCATTGTGTACTGGAATATCAAGTAACAGACGAGGTGACTCATGAAAGATAAAAAACAGTGGATTAGTGAAGTGTTTGATCGCGCCGCACCTTATTATGGCAAAAAGAGCTCAGATTTTTTCAACTATTTTGGAGAAAAATTAGTTGAACAAGTAGAAGTAAAACCTCACCATCATGTTTTAGATGTTGCTACGGGAAGAGGAGCCGTCTTATTTCCTCTGACAAAAACGATTAATACAAAAGGACAAATAACAGGCATCGATATTAGTAAACAAATGATTTGTGAAACATCTAGCGAACTTTTAAAAAAAGGAATTGATTATGTAAAACTTCTTCACATGGATGCAGAAAGCTTGGATTTTCCCGAAAGTAGTTTTGATTTTATTTTCTGTGGTTTTTGCCTTTTTTTCTTTCCTTCAATTTCTAAAGCTCTCGCAGGATTTAAAAGAGTATTAAAACCTGGCGGAAGCTTAGTCTTTTCAATTTGGCTAGAAGATTCTAAATTAGATAAGTTGATAAATTCAGAAATAGATAGAATTAATCCAATAGACAGATTGGCAACACTCTCTACCTGGGATGCAGCAAACTTACAAAAGCTTTGTGAAGAAGCTGGATTTCATGAAGTACGAACTCACGAAGAAAACAAAAAATTTATACATGAAACCTGTGATGAGTGGTGGCAAAGCCTCTGGAGCCATGCAACTCGATCAAAACTTGAAAATCTGCCCCCTGATCAATTAGAAAAATGTTACCAAAATATGTTAGAAAAAACCGCTCAGCATAACAAGGGAGGCCCTTTAGAAGAGGAGCTTAAGGTTCTTTATGGAGTCGCAAAAGCTTGATAATTTTTTTATAGGGAGCGTCATATTAATAATATGGATCGATCCGATGGATTTGACGCCGTTTCAGGTTGAGAAACTTTTGAATCGGTCTACTTAGCATCAAACTCTTCAACACTACCAAATAACAAGTGAGAAGTTTTTGCTGTTTCCTCTGGAATCTTTGCCCCCAAATGCATCATCCAAACAGCTTGGCGATTTTCTGTATCATGAAAAAGGTTGAACTCACTTAAATCAGTATATTTTTTACATATATTGGATATTTCGTTTTTGTATTCTCTAAACTCTTCAGGTGTTAACCAAGCAGTGTTTGTTGTCCACTTTGCGGAGTCAACATCATCCAAATTTACTTGTTCACGTTGAATTATCTTTGATAATCGCTCAAGACCTTTTTCTCTTAGTTGGTAATAGATAGCATCTTCACTTCCATCATGCGTTCTTAGGGCCCAAGTACCATGAGGATTTAAAAAAAGATATTCAAATTTCCCATCTCCTAATTCTTTAATAAGCTTGTTCTTTACAAGGAATATTTTATAATTAGATATCGAATCCAAACTAAACCTTTCAGCCATCTCCTCAAAGTTTAATCTACTGCGCGTCATGTGAAAAAGAAAAGAAAGAGTTTTAGGATTCTTTGCCAAAATAGCTTCTTGGGCTTCAGAAAACGTACGGGGTCTTTCCTCTGCTGTCAGTACTGATAATATTGATAGGAGCAAAAATATATATTTAAATTTCATGAACTTCTAATCCTTTTTTCACCATATGAGCTCTGAGTATAGCAACTGTCATAATTTATTCAAAAAATGAGCTTGGTAAAAAAATGCGAAGAACTTTTTTTCTGCATTGAAACATGAACACAAGAGAAAAAATTCAAGAAAAAAAGCCATTCATAATGCGTGGTTTTCTGAAGAAGCTATTAATTCCATTTCAATAGGAGGGTAAGCTTCTTCCGCTGATGCACTCGCTTTCATTTCAATAATCGCATTTCGAATTGTTTCAGGTAGATCCATATTAGGATCTTCATTATTCATCGGCCAAGCAGCATCTCTTGTTGCACGATCAGGCCAGCGCGAATATGCAAGCCAATAACCATCGTAAGTTTTATGCAAAGTTGAGCCCAGAGCTCCTTTTGACCGGATAAAATAGTTAGAGACTTCACTCCAGAGTTGCTTGTAACGTTTCTCCTTTCCCGGCAAAAGAGCAATTCGGTAGATGACGGCAAATATAGAATTTTCTTGCATGGATTCCTCACATTTTATTTAATGATGATGCACCTTAGAAGCAAAAAGTTCAATAAGATGATCTTTACGTTTGGCGGGTATCTTTCGCTGAAAATCAATACATAGCAGTTCTTCATAAGATTCTGTGTGGAGAAGTTCAAAACCAGCAGATTTTAAGAAGTTTTCTATCGACTCAGCACTATGAAAAAACCTGCTATAAGATTCACCTGACTCAGTAGTGAATGTCGACATACCTGTTACCGGATCGAGTCGAGAATTTTTTGCCTCAAAGCACTCTGTTGAACGAACAACTACAAATATTCTACCATTAAATTTTAATACTCGATTAAGCTCTTTTAAAGCACCTTCCAGAGCAGATCTAGGAAGATAATGCAGTACTAAGCGTGCATAAATGAAATCAAAATGATTATCCTCATACGGCAGTAGTTTTGAGACATCTTCAAGTTTTACTGTAATCCTGCTCGATAATCCTTTATTCTGAATTTCCTCTTTTGCAAAACTTGCTCCTCTTTCATCGATAGTTGTTGCAGTAATAGCACTATTTGGAAATTGGTCTGCCATACATATTTCAGCAAAGCCTCCAGTAGATATACCCACACTATAAATTGTCTGGGTCCCTTTAGGGATTAATGCTAATCCATTTTTTTCGCTCATTGACTCAATCATAATAAAACCTCTCAACTCTTTTAGATTGTACTATCTTTTCCAAGATATTAATTTCTAGTTTCTAGTGTCTAGTCCCAAAAGTTCTTCAGCCTAAAACGGCGCCAAATCCACGGGGTTGAACTATTGTAAATCGATCCATATTATTAATATTGAGCGATTTACAATAGCCCAACCGCGAGAGATTTCGCGTTGTTTTAGGTA
>JAJFMI010000157.1 GCA_021772235.1 Chlamydiota bacterium | reverse complement strand
AGACCTTCGCCTTTTGACGCGCCCTCAACAAGACCTGCGATGTCGAAAAAGACGCAGTGAGCAGGAATGATCTTGGCGCTATTGCTGGTTTTAGCAAGAATATCCAGCCGCTCATCTTTTACCTCTACAACGCCTTTATTGGGGTCGATTGTGCAAAAAGGATAATTGGAGGCTGCCGCCCCTTTTTTTGTTAGCGCGTTAAATAGGGTAGATTTACCTACATTGGGAAGTCCGACGATGCCGATAGAGAGTTCTGCCATAGCTGCTATGATACCCTGTTTTCTCTATGTGAGCAAGCTTGCAAAAATAGATTTTCAAATGAACAAGAGATCGAAATCTATTTTTACTTGTGAGAAAAAAGTCTAAATAAAATAAATAGACATGTTTGGAGTTTCAGCAGATTTTTCCAGGTTCTATAATTTTTAATTGAAATAGGTAATCTTTATACTGGCCCTCGACCATATTTTGAAATGCTGTAAGAGCGCTAATATCATTTTTTTTATTAAATTCTTTGTACTGTTCGGTAAACTCTTCAAACGGGATGCATTTGTCTTTTATGAATTCTTCTTTGCCTAAAGGTTGCGAGTGGTTAGTTTCATTGAATATACGTTTTGTTTTCTCTTTTAGAATTTTTTGATCTTTCCTTGTTGAAAAAGTTCTTAATCCAAAAACCTGAAAGTTTAACGGCCTTCTTAGGATTACACCAAACATAAGTACACCTTTTTTTGTTTTATGTGCTTGAGAGAAGCTATTGTAACAAGATGATTTTTTTTCCAATAGGCTAAAAGTATAGAAGAGTTTAGTGGACCGATTTAAGAGTTATTCAATCTAAAATGGTGCCAAATTCACGGGATTGAGCTATTGAAAATCGATCCATATCCCTAATATTAAATGAGTTAAAATACCCCTTCCGAATAATACAGGCCCGTGCAATGAGAAATCATTTTACTTACCTAAAAAATGTGATAAAAGCTTTGTTTTTGTTAGGATAGAACGCAACTGGAAAGGGGGAAGAGATATGAATGGGTTATTTTTAGCTTTCAAAGGCCCACAATGGGCACGTTTATGTTCTAGAACTTTGTATCATTTTGATGAAAAAAAATACGCAAGCCCTAGAAAAATGTTCGAGGCTGAATCTTCTTGGTACTCCAGAGGCTCTGATATTAGCTACTCAAAAATTGGAAGGAACTGCAACTCGTCTGTAGTAAAAAAAGGGTTCCATTATAAAAAAGAGGAGATTTATTTTCCTCCAGGAACATCGGAATTTGAAATCTCAATGTGGGCGAACTTAGCAAAAGAACAAGCCGGTTCTTCTAATGAGTGTTGCCAAATTGATGAAATTGTGAAAAAACGCCTAAAGGAAATGGATTCTGCTGATGCTTTAGGAAAAGAGATGAAAGAGACAGCAGAAAAAATCTCACTGAGTCTACTAGGGGTCAAAAATGATTAGCGGGATAGTCAGACAAGGATTTAGATTAGGACTAAGAACATACTCTTATTCTCCAAGATTTTCTTTAATGCCTGGCGTTACAGAAGTTGATCTAGATATCTGGGCAGAATATATGAAAAAAGAACTTCCAGAGCAAGAGTGGAGAGAGATTGATAGAGAAGCAGATTATTGGAAAAAAAGCCTTTCTAACAGCAATAAAGATACAAATAAGAGTGAAAAGCGGATTAGTGCTATATTCAAAAAAGCTAATGTGAAAAGAGATGTAGGTTGAGCCAGAATTTTCTTCATGCAGTTGTGCCTCAAAAAATTCAGGGAAGTCCGGTTGTTTTAAGGAAAGATGCTGAGCATACTGAACATCGTTATTCTGCCGTCTTGGGCTTTAATGTAAAATAAATAATTTAATTTTTTTGCCCACTCTTTGTTGATTTATTATATGCATGCATATAATATGTACGTATATATAGGAGGTAAGGAAATGTTGATTAAAGAACATACGTTGGAGACAGAGTTAAAAGAAGAGTCGATTTGGAGAGTCTGGGAGGATGTGAAAAACTGGAATTTATGGGATTCTGGGATCGAGTATTCTTCAATTGAAGGTCCATTCCAAGTAGGCACACAAGGTGTGTTAAAGCCAAGGGGAGGACCAGTTATCCGAACAAAGCTGACTGTTGTAGAGCCGATGAATATGTTTGTTGATGAAGCTACATTAAAGGGGGCAAAAATACTTGTTACTCATTTTTTAACCAGGGTGGGGCAGAAGTTAACTGTAACGCACAGAATTGAGATGAAGGGTCCTCTTTCTCTTTTTTATTCATTTGTGATTGGTCGTGATATGAGAAAAAATCTGCCACATGAGATGATGGAATTGGTGAAGAGAGCGGAAGCATTTGAGAGGGCTACATGAAAGCGGAATGGGAAAAAATTACAGAATTTGATGGTCCTGAACAGAGTCCGGGATTTTTGTTATGGCAGGTGAGTACGATGTGGCGCAGAGAAATAGAGGAAGGGCTTGTTACACTGCAACTTACGCACCCTCAATTTGTACTTTTAGCTAATTTAGGTTGGATGACAAAAGATGGTTATAAAGTTTCGCAAGTTGAACTTGCCCGGCAATGCAAGACCGATATTAATATGACCTCTAGTGTTTTGCGAACATTAGAAAAAAAGGGGCTGATTAGAAGAATTCAGCTGGAGGGGAATTTGCGTTCGAAATTTCCTCTGTTAACAAAAAGTGGAGAGAAAATTGTTATGTCAGCTATTCCGCTTGTTGAGGAGATTGACCGTAAGTTTTTTTCAAAAATAGGAAAGAAACAAAATACCTTTGTATCTTTCATGCGGAGCCTTTCTAAAAAAAATGTTGATTCTTAACTACTCAGAGCTTTGCGAAGGCGCATGGAAGAGTGTGGGACGCCATCTTTTTGTAATTTTTTTATGTAGTGAGGAGTAAAAGGGAATTGCTTAGAGAAGGTAGTGATATTTTGTTCATTGCCAAGCTGATCTTTGCCAAAGGCTGCATCTTTGCCAAGTACAAGGTGGGAGAAGGGGCAGTTATTGTAGATGTTTTGGAGAAATTCTTGGTAGGTGAGTGCGGCTGTTTTTTCGTTAAAGGGGAGGAGTAAGACGTTCTCTATACCGGATTTTTCGAGAAGAAGGAGTTTTTGGTCGAGTGTAGTGAGTTGGGGAATGGGCTCTTTACGGAAATAGTTGATGGGTAGAGTTTCAAATGTAACAACAAGGCGTGTTGGAGCAAGTGTGGCCATATAAGAAAAAAGATGTTTGTGACCGGGGTGGACGCCGTCAAAAGAGCCGATAGTGAGGGCTACTTCAGATTGGCTGTTGTTAAGTGCTGAGAAGCTTCTGGCGATTTGCATGTGTAGAGGTGGTTCTCATATTGAAAATCGGGGTTTTGGATTTGGTCTAAGTCAAGGCAGTTTTGAAGAGAAAAGTTGCCGCTCTTAGTGCGTTGCAGTTCTGTTAAGTGCGCAAAGCAATTTAAGGCTTTGCCGATATCAACGGCGAGCTGTCTAATGTAGGTGCCTTTGCTTGCAGCAACATGAATTTTTAGGTGAGGGTATTCGTATGAAAGAAGGGTTGTTGTGATGCGGATTTTTTTCGGTTCGCGCTCGATGGTTTTGCCTTGGCGCGCCAGCTCATAAAGTTTTTTTCCGCCAACTTTTTTTGCAGAATACATGGGAGGAACTTGAAGGAGTTCTCCTTGAAAGGTTTTAAGAACAGTTTCGATTTGTTCCAGCGTTGGGATGGTTTCAGATGTGTGTGTTGTTGCGCCTTCTAAGTCACCTGTATCGGTTTCTTCTCCGAACTTTAATGTAGCGGTATACTCTTTATCGCTGTTGAGGAATGTGGGTTGGAGGCGGGTGTAATTTTTGCCAATCAGCATGATCATAACGCCGGTAGCAAAAGGGTCGAGGGTGCCAGCGTGGCCGATTTTTTTGATTTTTGTGATTCGTCTAAGGACGTTAACAAGGAAGAAGGAGGTCTTCCCAGCGGGTTTATTAATAAGAAGGATGCCCTCTTTCATTACCGACTCTCACGTTCTTTTTCTAGATCGCCTAGGATAGTGTCGATATGGATGAGGTCGTCGGCGCTAGTATCAAGTTCGAAGGTAAGTTCGGGGAAAAAACGCATGACGACTTTTTTAGAGGTGGAGATGGCTATAAATTTAGAAGAAGAGTTAAGAGTAGAAACGGTCTCTCTGCGTACCTTGTCATCTCCGATCACACTAACTTTTATTTTAGCGTAGCGGAGATCTTTTGAAATAGAGACACTCATGATGGTTGTAAATTTGGCAATTTTAGGATTGCGCAGTTCATT
>JAJFMI010000156.1 GCA_021772235.1 Chlamydiota bacterium | reverse complement strand
TTTCTAATATGCGGTGCAGGGAGTATCGACTCTATACTAGATGAAGAGGAAAGAGCAGAAATTTCTCTTGATCGCATTCACCTTATGGGTCATCTAGAATTTAAAGAGCTAGCTCTTTTGCATAATATTGCAGATTTTTCTATTTTACCCTCTAGATCAGAAGGATTTGGTATCGGTTGCTTAGAAGCGATGGCGTGTGGCTTGCCGATTATTTATTCAGATTCTGGTGGTATTGCAGAGTATGCCGTTGGAATAAAAGTTTCTGTAGAAAATCCCGCAGAACTGGCTCGTGCGATTGAAGAGATGGCGGGTTACTCAGCTCAGAAAATGAACCAACTCTCAAATGAAGCGATAGAAAAATCTAAAAATTTTTCTTGGAAAAAAGCTGTTGAAGAAAGATTAAAAATATATAGTGGATGATATGGAAAATGTGATTTTAATTGTTGAAGATAACACTGATAATAGCCTTCTAGTATCAAAAATATTAGAGCATGCAAAATATCAGACGAAAGTCGTTGAAACGGGAAAAGAGACCCTTGAATATTGCGCAACGACGACACCAGCTCTCATTTTGCTTGATATCAGCCTACCTGATATGGATGGCTTTGAAGTAGCAAAGGCGCTTCGGGAGCAAGAGGCGACAAAAAACACCCCTATTATCGCAATAACAGCACATGTGATGGAAGGGATTGAAGAAGAGTCTAAGAAAGCAGGCTGCAATGAATATGTTGCCAAACCCTTTATGCCGAAGGATCTTGTTGCTCTTGTTGGGAAATATATTCAACCGCAAGCTTAATGCCTTCTTCTAAAGAGAGTTTTTGTTGCCATCCCAAAGCGTGGATTTTTGTGAGATTGGGTTGACGCTTGTTGCGATCGTGCGGAGGTCTTTCTGTATACTCTATCGTGCTTTTGGAATTTGTGGTTTTGATGATGGTTTTCGCAAGTTCTAAAATTGTGTATTTGATTTCGCTTCCTAAGTTGTAGGCTTCACCAGCAACTCCTTTTTCCATCACAGTAAAAAGTCCCGGGATTAGATCAAAGACCGAAACAAATGTACGTTGTTGACTTCCATCTCCATGAATGGTTATGGGAAGATCGTGCAGAGCTTGTTTGAGGAGTATTGGCATTACGCGCTGATCTTTTTCAGAAAAATGGGGCCCAAAGCAGTTGAAAATACGGACAATTTTGGCTTCTACATCATGTTTTCTTACATAAGTTGCTGTGATTGTTTCTGCTATTCTTTTCCCCTCTTCATAAGGCGCACGCTCCCCAAGAGGATCGACATTTCCCGTATAACTTTCTGGTTGGGGCATCACTTCCGGTGAACCGTAGACTTCCGAAGAGCTTGTAAAAAGAAAAGGGACTTTTTGCTCTTTTGCGATATTGAGAATATTTGTGATACCGAGAACGCATGCGGAAATCATCTCTTCTGGAATGGTTTTTAAATTGGGGACACCGGTTGGGCAGGCAAGATGGTAAATTTCAGTAAGAGGTTGATCGATTTTTAGCAGTTCGGTTTTACACTCAATAAATTGTAGCTGCTCTTTTGGGACTAGGGAGAAGTTTTTTTCAGATCCTGTAATGAAGCTGTCAACGGCAATGACTTTTTTTCCGCGCTTGAGCAACTCTTTCGTTAAGTTAATGCCAATCTGTCCTGCAGCACCTGTAATTAATGTAGCCATATTAAATCCTATAAATATGTGGCATATCAACCGGTATATCATAACCTGTGTCAAAAAGAGGTATACCAGAGTCGATTAGCATTTGATAATTGATGTCAGAATGATAGGTGACAAGTACAATCGCATCGCAGCTCTTTAAAAGCTCGGGTTGGATCTCTTGGCTCTTCTGCTCTTCAAAATGGGGGATGTGTGCGTCGGAATAGAGCGTGATCGCGCCTTTTGCTTCTAAGGCATCCATGATGCGTCCACCGGCACTTTCGCGCGCGTCATCAGAACCTGGTTTAATCGCAACACCAACAATGAGAATTTTTTTACCTTTTAAAGAACCCAGCACTTCTTCGATTTTTTTTACCCCTTTCATGAGATGTTCCTCATGAAAATGAAAGGCTTCATTAAGCATTGGGAAAGAGTAATCGAATTTTTTTCCATCTTCTACAAGATAATAGGGATCTACAGGAATGCAGTGTCCACTAATTCCAGCTGTTGGATAGTGAGCCATAAAACCGAAAGGTTTTGTGGCCGCAGCATCAACAACCTCCCTTACCGGGATTTTTCTTTTTGTGCAGTATTCGGCAATTTCATTGATGAAGATGATATTCATGAAGCGGAAGCTATTTTCCAGAATTTTTGTCATTTCAGCAGCTTCCAAACTTGAGACCGGCACAATTTTTTTAATGAAAGCTGAGTAAAACGTCTTAATCGCCTCTAATGAATCTTCATCAAATCCTCCCATTACCTTTGGAATAGATTCTAAAGTATAGTTGGGATTACCAAAATCAACGCGATGCGGAGAAAAACCTAAAGAGAGATCATCACCTACCTTTAGTCCACTTTTTTCTAAAATCGGCCGAAGAATTTCTCTTGAAGTGCCCGGGGCTACCGTGCTTTCTAAAGTGATGAGCACTCCCTCATGTAATTCAGGATAAAGCGATTCAGCTGCAGAAATAAGCGGTTGTAGATCAGGTTTATGCTTCTCATTGATTGGTGTAGGAACGCAAATGGAGATGATATCGCAATCGCGAAGTTTTGACTTATCGGTAGTGCCGATAAAATCTTTTTGTTGCAATCCTTTGATTCTTTCAGCTTTATCCTCTTGCGTATCGTAACCGATTACGGAAAATCCCGCCTTTGCTGCCGCTAAGCCGAGGGTATAGCCTACATATCCCGTACCTACAATTCCGAATTTAGCCGATTTGTTTTTGATTTTAGACAATAGAGTTTGCAATTGCTTCATACTTTCTTGTCTAGAGTATTAAGGAAATAGTTTCAAAAGATTTATTGCTCTGGTATAAAAGATTTCATGCTGCTGCAGTTTTTCATTCCTTTAATTCTTGCTACAAATTCTGTTCAAGATTCGGAGCAATCACTTGAGCAGATTTTGCAATCCCACCCATGTGATCCTGTTGGACTCCAAGGTTTACATAAAATCGCAAAGCAGTGGGCAATGGAGCGAGAAAACTATGATCGCGCTGAAATTCTCTATCACAAACTTGTTGAGTGCGAGCCAAAAAACCCAGAATATCTCTATGAATTGGGCGCGCTTTTGGCAAAGCAGAAAAGATTTCGAGAAGCGCAAAAGCTATTAAAAAAAGCCCTTAAAGTTGATCCAAATTTTTTTCTGGCAGAAGTAGAGTTGGGGCATATCGATATGTGGAAAGGCGATCCTGATAGCGCTTTTGACTTTTATAAAAAAGCTCTACAAATAAAACCCTGTAACCAAGAAGTAACTGGGCATATTCTCTTTCTTGCAAATGAGTGGAGAAAAGAAGGTAACTACCGCAAAGCGGCTCTGGCCTATAAATCCATACTCTCTTGTGATGATGATGGAATCATTCATTATCAAATTGGAAAACTCTATGCGAAAAATGATGAGTTTACAAAGGCCATCAACGCTTTTGATCAAGCAGCAAAAAACCCCAAGTATAATCAGGAACTTCTGATAGAACTTGGAAAAAACTACTATTATAAAGGAGAAAACAAACTTGCTAGTCAATACCTTTTAGAATCTCTTATAAAAGATCCTTGTAATAGTGAGGCGACGCGGACCTTGAACTGGGTTGGCAAAAGTTTGATGAAGGATAAGGAGTATGAGCGTGTAGAGGAAATCTATGAGGCATTAGAGTTGTGCGATCCTACAGATGGAAATTTCACAAAGATGCGGGTGAAAGCGTTGGCCGCAATGGGGAAAGAAAAAGATCTTTTCAAAGTGAAAGAACTTTCAAAAATGG
>JAJFMI010000155.1 GCA_021772235.1 Chlamydiota bacterium | reverse complement strand
CTGTAGCACTGCTAAAACTCAAAGAGCAGCGATCATTAGGAGCACTCGGAGAATTTCTCATAAAAACCGCAGCAGACCTCGGCTTTGAACCACAACTATCTGACGGAGGATCAATGCGCGCATGGCGCGTAAAAAAACTTGCCTCAGCAATACCAAAAGAAGAAGGTGAGCGCCTCTATATGCAGTCACGCGCCTTCCGCGGAGAACTCCTTGTCGACACACTTGAACTAGGAGAAAAACACTTTTTGCGCATCGCACGCCATATCTTCTATTCACAACAAAGAGAACTCATTCCCGTGCTCGTACGCCTACTAGAAAATCGCAATAGCCCCGCAGCAAAACAACTATTGCAAGAATACGCACGTGAAATGGGCATGCCCTTGACACGCGGCTACTGCAATTTGGCACTCTACCGCCTAAAAGCAGATGGATTTGATTCAAAAGCATTTGTGGAATGGATACGCGAAGAACAAGGCAAAAACCTCTTCCGCTTTGAGAAAAAAAGCGATTGGAAGAGAAAGAAAAAAACACTCTCCTCCTATGAACTTGCCCCCTCAGAAAGCTCCCAACTCCTCTTTGAAACCTACGAAGCAATAGGATTCTCCCATGAACCGGGGGCTATCGACCTACTTCTTGATGCAATGGCCTATGGCAACCGCGATAACCGCTACGCCCTTGCCGGTTTACTCTTAATCGCCCTACAATGATAAAACCAATCACTCATAAAATGACCAACTAATATCTTCAAGATTTTTCACGGGAATTCTCCAGCCATTTTTGCCTCATTCTATCCCTTTCTTCACCCTTTATTTGATCTCCATTACTACAAAGCCAGGTTTCAGAATAGTCAAAAGGATGCTGACTGTTCCACACATCAAAATTTTCTGTAGCTTTGTCCGATTCATGCTGAAGTTGAATAAGTTCATCTTGACTCAACCCAAGTTGAGCTACTAATTCAAACATATGATTCTGAAGTATTGTCGGTGCTCCACGAAGAGAGAGATCATTAGAAAATAGTAAATCCATTCTACAACGGTTAATGGAACCTGTGAGCAATACCATGGATTTTTCAAAATCTTTTTCAATCATAAAAAACATTGCAGCATCTAATAAAGTTCTGGGATTGAATGACCCAGGTTTTTCAAAAATACTAGTGGCTAAAGCCCTTCTTTTATTGGCAGAAATCCGGCTATCTCCTAAAAAATTTGTCATTGATATTGTGTCGTTTTCATCATATCCTTTTGTGATAAAATTTCTTATTAGAAAGTTGTGAACACCATAAACAGAAGCAATACCCACACCCGCATATAAAGTTAACTCTAGAATTTTTTTACCTGATCGCTGAGAGTTCGTCTGCTCGTTTTTGTTGCAATAATACCTACGACCACAGTAAGAAGAATGATTTAAAAAATAAGCACCATCATTAAAAAATAAACCTGATACACGTGTGACCGAATTTTTACATAAATTTTTGTGACCACAAAATTTTATGTAACTACCTCTTTGTCTCTGTATGTTTCTTGCTAAACCTGTCGTTATCATATCTGTTTCTCCTTTTGTTTATTTTAATTCAAAATAGAATCATTATTCACCAAATTATTAACTACTTCGAAAGCCTTTTCATTGCCTATATTCATAGGAATATGAAAGACTCTGCACCCTACCAACTTTGGTCTACAGAATTAACGAAATACCGTATTTTAATTTGCTTCGGAATCCTAAAAAAAACATTTTGATTCCATTCAAGTTACACAAAATAGGGAATTAATGAGAAGAAAAAAACACTCTCCTCCTATGAACTAGCATCTTCAGAAAGCTCTCAACTTCTCTTTGAAACCTACGAAGCAATAGGACTCTCGCATGAACCGGGAGCGATCGATCTACTACTCGACGCAATGGCCTACGGCAACTGTGATAATCGCTACGCCCTTGCCGGTCTGCTCTTAATCGCCCTACAGTAATTTTTCCATATTATTGGTGTACCACTCTTCAATCTTATTTATTTTTATTTCTTTTTCTTCTTGAGTGATTAAACCTTTAGCATAATTACTATTGTGTTGATTACGAATTTGCTCGCGAACCTCTCCCAACCTCTGTTTTAAAAAAACTGAATAAACCGGCAAAAGACAGAGAATCCAAACCATTTCAATCTTTTTAAACTCTTTTGCACTATGTAAACGCTTATAAATTTTATCGGCTTGCGTATCGACCGAATTAGTACCTATGATACTGTCATAGTGCTCACGGCCAATTGAAAAATGATTCCAAACATTACCATATTCTCGTACCTTACGCTTTGAAATAGCTAATAAATCGCAATAATGGCTAATAAAATCTTTTACACGCTTTTTTTGACCTGAGCAATAAGCAATGCCAATACGATCTTTTTCCTCAGCCTGCGGATTAATATAAAGCGGTATACCAGAAGCAAAAAGATTGCACTTTTCCTGATTAAGCCTTTTATTGATATGGTAATTATTTACAATCACAGTAAATAATTGGACAGCTAAACCTTGAATTTCTTCAGGTGTTTTTTTCTTCTGCTCAAGACTGATTCGCAACTCATTAATACGATTAATTTCCCTTCGATAGCCCAACATAAAGCCCAGCGCTCCAGCAAAACTCGCTCCAAAGATCGCGCTTGCAGCCCCACCCACTTTTTTACGTGCTCTACTCTCAAAGTCAACGGAAAAAAGCGTTACAACAGGACTTAAAACACTCCCTATACTCCCCAAAGTTACCGCAAGAAGAAATCATCCGTAGAGTAAAATGGACGCTTTTCTACTATCTCTACAATCCTACGATCTGTTTCAACCTTTGGGGAGAAAAATTCTGATAAACCTTGCCCTGAACCACTAGATTCTTCACTTTTTACAATTGCCGCCATACGTCCTCCATTTTCTTGAGACAAAGGTATTATTATTGAAAATTTTATGCAAAGAAATTGTGCGAGCAAAAGCACTTTGTAGACTAGACACTAATCCTCGGCTGTTTTTTGTTTTTGGAACACAAAGCGTTTGCAACAAAAAAAATAGCCCCATGAAGCGTAGTGGAATGGGGAATGAACTCGTGAGCACTCGATGGATTCGGCTTGGCACTGCAAAATTACAGCACAGGAGGATGAACAAGTGTTTCACACGGTTCTCCGACGAGCACGTGATTTGGCTTGTCAATGTGAATCTCAAGGGGTGCGGGGCTTGCCCCGACTGATAATTAGTGGCTGTTTTAGGTCAAAAACTTTTGAATCGGTCTACTAGTAAGTGAAGAAAGCAGGAGAAAAAAAAGAAGGGCACTAACAATCTCAATAGCTATTTACGAAACAAGGTCGCTGCGAAGAGAAGGGGTTTTGTTTTTTAATTTTATGCAGACAAGTTGTGGTTTCATAAAATTAGCGAAGACGAGATAATGGCGGTGTGCGTTTTCTTTTTTTTCTTTTTCCAGTTTTGTTGCTTGCGCAGGAGCAAATTCAGATTGATCTGCATGAACCTACTTATTCGCAGGGCGTTTTGCAAACTGAGACTGGTGGTGTGATCACTTCGGATGGCCTTCGCATTCAAGCACGCAATATTTCTTATGATCGGGAGAAGAATTGCATTGATGCGAGTGGCGATTTGCTCATTGATTATGATGGTCGCTATTTGGGCGGTCTGCGCCTTGTCTATAATTTTACTTCTCAAGAGGGTGTGGTCTATGAGGGGCGCACAATGAGTGAGGGCTGGTTCATTTCTGGAAAAGAGATCGCTCTTAAATGCGATCGCTCTCTGCAAGTTCATGATGCTACGATTACGACTAGTGAAAATGCTAAGCCTGAGTGGAGTGTTACTGCAAAAGAGGTTTCTGTTGAAGATCAATTGAGGATTGAAGCTAGTGGTGTAAGTTTTCGTGTCGTTGAATTGCCTCTTTTTTATCTTCCTCGTTTCAAGAGCAATTTGCGCTTTTTTCGCGACTCTCCGATTCGCTACAAGATTGATTGGGCGACGGCTCAAGGGCCTCGCCTTTCCATGCGCTACCGCGTTTATTCTTGGGATTTTTTGGATCTATTTGCGCGTTTAGATTTACGTCCTTCAAATGGCGGTGTGGGTGGCGCGATTGAAAGTGACTTCCATAGCACGGATGGTCTCTCTCGTATGGTGACGCGCAATTATGTTGGCTACGACTCTTTTTATAATGATAATCATCCCAAAAAAGAACGTATGCGTTTTCGTTTGCAGGGGCGCTTCACCGATCATAATGAAAAAGGCACGATTCAATCTTATGCGGTTTGGGATAAGTTCAATGACAAGTATATGCCGGGCGATTTTGCGAGTTCTGATTTCGAACTTTCTACTGCTCGCCGCTCCTATGCCTGGGTTCGGCAAATTGAGGATCGCCACATTGCCAGTATTTATTCCAACCCGCGCATCAACTCTTTTCAAGGTTTCAAACAGGAATTGCCGACTGCTACTCTCTCTTTAAGGCCTTTTCAATTTGGCAGTAGCGGGCTTGTCATGGACAATCGATTGAAGACTTCCTATCTCGATTACTCTTTTTCCGATGATATTGATGATCTATTACGCGATTTTCATGCGATTCGTCTAGAGTCTAATCAGCGTCTCTATCGCCCGTTTGATTTTGGTGTCGCTACGCTCACACCAGATGTCGGTTTTACTGGAATTTACTACAATAATAGTCCGGGTGATGGTGATGTGGGGCAATTGCTTTTTCGTTACGGCGCCTATCTCACAACTCATTTGCGCAAGAATTATCAAAGCTTCTCTCACTTGCTACGGCCCTATGCAGAGTTTCGTGGGATCACCGATCCTACTACTTCTCCTGATAGCCTCTACATTTTTGACTTAGCTGACGGTTACAACAGGTTGAACTTTTTGCGCTGGGGTACGCATAGTGATATTTATGGCGATAAGTGGGCGTTAACTCCCCTTTTCTCTGCGGATCTCTACGCGATTACTTTTTTTGGCGCTACTCCCTTCTCTACTGCTATTCCCAAGGCTTATGCCGATCTTAATTGCAATCTTTTGCGTGTACAACTTTTTGCCAATTTGGGGTGGAATTTTGATGAGCAGCTTCTTGATCGCGCCAATTTTCGCGCGCTCATCACTGTCAATCCCGATTGCGCTTTTTCCGTCGAATATCGCCATCGATCCCGCTTTGATTGGCGCAAAGTCGATTACAATAATTACATTCTCGATGTAACTCGTCCTATTGATGTGATGGAAGATTCCCCCCTTTCTGATGGTCGTAATACTTTTCTCGGTCGTATTCAGATGAATCCGCGGCCGGGCTGGACTATTCGTTTTGAAACGCATTCTGGCTGGGGGCGCGGTGATGAACCCGCCTATATTGAATATAAAGGCAGTTTGTATACGATGGTAACATCCAACTGGCGCTTGCGACTGACTTTTTTGCACACTGTCCGCGCCAACAAATTTACGTTCTCTCTAAAAATGGTCAATTAAATTCTACTTTGATATGATTCCGGTTATGGGAACGTTATTGGAAGAAGAAAAGAAAACAGTAGGGCGTTATCTCGATCCTACTAACGACCTAGCATTTAAAAAAGTCTTCGGAACAGAAGAACACAAACCTTCTGTGATTAGTTTCCTCAATGCAATCCTGAATTTAGCTGAAGGGAAAAGAATCATTGATGTGCAATTCCTTACAAAAGAGCAAATTCCCTTACGTTCTGATGCAAAATTTGCTGTACTTGATGTGCGCTGCATAGACCAGAAAGGACACCAATACATCATTGAAATGCAGAGCAGATTGGAAAAGCACTTCACCAAAAGATGCCAATATTATGCAGCCCATAATTACGTTAGCCAAGCCTACAGAGGAAAAGATTTCAGTGAACTGAAACCTGTAATCTTCCTGGCGATTGTGAATCACATGCTTTTCCCAGATGATGACCAAAACGTCATTAGCTGCCACCATACTCTCGATGTAAAAACGCATAAGCATCGATTAAAAGATGTCTGCTACTACTTTGTCGAGCTGCCAAAATTTAATAAAAAAGAGCATGAGCTTGAAACCATTCAAGACCAATGGATCTACTACTTTAAAAACTGGAATCAAACTCTAGACATCCCAGCAAACCTTCACGATCAAGCTGTTATCGAAGCCTATCAAGCAATCGAAAAATTCAACTGGTCTCGTGCAGAATTAGATGAATATATTAAAACCAATATGGCCCGCACATCATATGAAGAAAACCTCAAAGATCAGCATGAAGTGGGAATGCGTAAAGGCGAGAAAAAAGGTAAACAGGAAGAAAAGCTTGCAATAGCCAAGACTCTCCTCGAACTTAAGTACCCTGTAGATGAGATCATCAAAATTACAGGGTTAAACACTGAGCAATTACCAGCAGAAACATGAAAGCAATTATCACAGGCGCAAACAGAGGCATCGGCTTTGCCCTAGCAACTACATTAAAAGCCAAGGGCTGGGAAGTTCTTGCTCTCTGTCGAAAAGCGACTCCGGAGCTGAAAGCACTCGGCGTATCAATTGAAGAAGGAGTGGACGTAACAAGCGAAAACTCTCTACAAAAAATAGCAGATCGTCACAAAGACGAAAAATTCGATTTACTCATAAACAATGCTGGAATCAACCACCGGATGAATCTTGATGCCATCAACTACGAAGCGATCCATGAACTCTTTGAAACAAACACCCTGGGGCCAATAAAAACCACCCTCGCTTTCTTACCTCTCCTAAATGAGGGGGCAAAAATCGCTATGATCTCGTCTATTGCTGGATCTATCGGAGATATAAAAGAAGGAGGACGATACGGATATCGAATGTCAAAAGCAGCACTCAATAGCTTTTCCAAAACACTATCCATCGACTTAAAAGAAAAAAACATCCCTGTCATCATATTGCATCCTGGGCTTGTACAGACTGATATGACAGAAGGAAGCGGTGATTTTACACCAGCCCAAGCAGCAGAGAATCTCCTGAAACGCATTGAAGAACTCACCCTGGAAAAAACCGGATCATTTCTCCGAGCAACCGGCGAGCCCCTCCCCTTTTAATAAAATTTTCTCATGCAGAGCGAAGCGGCCTAGCGGTTGTTTCTTGCAAAGCAAAATCTAAAAACGGCGGTCGGGTTAGTGTAGATAACACGACCCGGCCGCCGTTTTTTGATTTGGCACAGCAAGAAACAGCCGAACAAATGTTTATTCTTGGACTTGCTCGATTGTTGTGGGGATCGGTGCTGGTTTCTTGCGCGCCATCGCCGATGTCCAAAGTGATAAAACAACGCAGGAAATCATAAAAATCGCCGCAAGCGTAGCAGTGAATTTTTTTAGCACGTCAGCTGTTGATGTTCCAAAAAGCGAACTCCCGCTATCGCCACCAAATGAGGCGCCAAGTCCCATGCTCTTACTCTCTTGAACAAGAATAACGGAGCAAAGCACAAATGCAATTGTTAAAAAGAGAGCGATGCCAAGATAAAATAGTATGGTCATGGTGTCCTTATCAGTTGAGAGTAGCTGTTTACATCGAGTGAGGCTCCCCCAACTAAGGCGCCCTCGATATCAGGCTGTGCAAGCAGTCCTGCAATATTTTTTGGATTTACCGAACCTCCATAGAGGATCGGGATTTTTGCAGCGATCTTCTCGCTACTGAGTTCTGCGAGAATTTTGCGGCAAATCATGTGTGCTTCTTGCGCCATCTCTGGACTCGCCACTTTTCCCGTGCCGATCGCCCAAACGGGTTCGTAGGCAACAATGAGATCTTGCAAATCACTTATGCCCTCTAAAGCGCTTGTCAACTGGCGTCGCAAGACATCAGCTGTTTGATCCGTTTCGCGCTCTTCTAACTTTTCCCCAATGCAAAGCACTGGCGTAATTTTTTCTTCTAGTGCTCGTACCAATTTACGATGGATGAGATCTTCCGATTCGCAAAAAACATGCCGGCACTCGGAATGGCCAATGAGGACAAATTGCGCTCCCAAAGCTTTTAGCATTGAAGAAGAAATTTGACCGGTAAAAGCGCCTTGCGGAGCGTCGTGCATATTCTGCGCGCCAATCACTATCTTCGCATTTTGAGCTGCTTTTACAGCTTCTTGTATTGCTGTAAATGGGGGCGCTATCCACGCCTTTTTACTTCCCAAGAGTGGCTTTAAAGCCTCGATAAAGGCGCGCGTCTCATCCTGACTTTTATGCATCTTCCAGTTAGCGATAATGATCGGTTCCATATCTGCTCAGTATAAAGAACTTGATCGAAAAAGTCGATACAAAATATTCCTTGTAGTTCATAGAGGAAAACCCTTATACTCGATTGGTAAAAAGGAGGAGCAGTGTCTTCAAGATTTCCCTGTGCAAACAGACTTCGTGTCTATTTATCAAATAATGCTTTTATCAAACAAATCCCCTCTAACGTAAGCGATATAGCTGCTAATTACTTCGCCGGAAAAGAGAGAACCGCTCCTAAAATTTCAGATGGGATAAAATTTGTTACGGAAAAGGCGAAGGTTCCGGGCGCTTCCCAGAGTTTTGTGCAGATAAACCTTGCTGAAGCGCTAAAGAGGTACAACAATGATCAACCTTGGGGTTACGATTGAGCACGCCACTGTCTGTTTCCGAGCTTACGCAGTCTATAAAAAATCGTTTAGAGCCCTACTTTGCAAATGTGGTGGTCAAGGGCGAGATTACGAATTTTCGGGCGCAAGCTTCAGGACACATCTATTTTAGCATTAAAGATGCTGGCGCGCAGATGCCCGCTGTGCTTTTTCGCGGCTCGGCAGAAAAACTTACGCGCAAACCCAAGCCGGGCGATGAGGTTATTTTACATGGCGAGTTAAGTATTTATCCTCCCCGAGGGGGCTATCAACTCGTTGTCCGCAATGTTGAATTTGCGGGTGTTGGCCAGCTGCTCATGCAGCTCCATGCGCGCAAAAAAGAATTGGAAGATAAAGGGTATTTCAATAAGAAGCGCGCGCTCCCTCCTTTTCCCAAAACAATTGGTGTTGTCACAAGTCCAACTGGCGCTGTTATCCAAGATATCATCAATGTTTTAACGCGCAGACATGGCGGCTTTCACCTGATTTTAGTTCCAGCACGCGTTCAGGGCCAAGGTGCGGCGGAGGAAATTGCCGGTGCAATTAATGTTTTGAATCACTTGAAATTATGCGATGTGCTCATTGTCGGGCGTGGTGGCGGCTCTCTGGAGGATTTGTGGCCATTTAATGAAATGTGTGTGGCAGAGGCTGTCTATCGCTCAGAAATTCCTGTCGTTTCTGCTGTCGGTCACGAGACTGATTTTTCCATTTGCGACTTTTGCGCTGATATACGCGCCCCCACCCCCTCGGCTGCTGCAGAAATCGTTTTAGGCGAAAAGCAGCAGATGATCGACCGCTTAGAGAGGGCACAAAAGCAGATTGAAACGCATCTGCTTCATCAAAAACAAAATTTACGCTTACGTCTTGAAAAAATCATGGCCCAGCCCGTCATTCGTGATCCTTTTGCGATTTTAGGAATTTATTCCCAAAAGGTTGATGAGATTAGTTTCCGCTTAGACCAGTGGGCAAAAAATAGTTTAACCGAAACGAAAATGCAAAAAAAACAGGTCCAATCTCAGACCGCCCTGCTTGAGCAAAGCTTAAAGTCTTCTCTTGAAAAAAAGCGTGAAAAGCTACGCTCCCTCTACTTGCAATTGAAAGCGATGCATCCGCAAAATATTTTACAAAAAGGGTACTGCATTCCTTTTACCCAAAAGAATGAAAGAGTTATGATGAATTCTTCATCAGCTAAAGTGGGAGAGCAGATAAAGCTTCTCTTTCACGATGGTCAGCTCATTTCGACTGTGGAGGAAATACATGGAAAATAAATCTTTTTCTTTTGAAACGGCATATGGCCGCTTAGAGGAAATTTTAGAAAAACTCAATTCAGGCGAAACGCCTCTGGATGACTCGTTAAAATTGTACGAAGAGGCGGACAAACTGATTAAGATGTCTCTTAGCAAATTGACAACTGCAGAGAAGAAAATTGAAATGCTCATTAAAAACCGCAAAGGAGAGCCGGAGCTAACAGAATTTGCTCCACAAAATGGACAACCACTCTCTTAAAAAACTTAGCTATCGGCAACTCGAAGAGCTAGCGCAAGAAATTCGCCAGCGTATTATCTCCGTGATGGGCAAAAATGGAGGGCACCTCGCTTCAAACCTTGGCGCCGTAGAATTCACTATCGCGCTCCACTACGTCTTTGAATCTCCGCTTGATAAACTAATCTTTGACACTTCGCATCAGTGCTACACGCACAAAATTCTTACAGGACGCAATAATCGATTCGAAACGATCCGTCAACACAAAGGTCTCTGCGGCTTCACCCATCCCGATGAATCGCCACACGATCACTTCTACGCAGGACATGCGGGAACAGCCATTTCCCTTGGTCTTGGCATGGCCACAGCGCGCGATCTAAATGAACGAAACGAACACGTTATTCCTATTTTAGGCGATGCCGATCTCACCTGTGGGCTCACTCTAGAAGCTTTAAATAACATCCCTCAAACGTTAGGCAAGTTCATCACCATCTTAAACGATAATGAGATGGCAATTTACGAATCTCAAGGTGCGATGTCAGAAATTTTAAGTCGCGTAATCAATAACCCGACTTCCAATAGCGCCTATCAAGGAATAAAAAAAGCCCTACAATCCATTCCCGCTATTGGCGATCTGATGACGCGCGGCGGCCGCCGCCTCAAGGAATCGATCAAAAACCTTGTCAGCCCCGCTCTATTTTTTGAGCAGTTTGAACTCTCCTACGTTGGGCCCATCGACGGGCACAATATTCCACAAATGATCGAAACTTTCGAGCAGCTCAAAAACACAAAGAAAGCGACACTTGTCCACCTGCGTACGGTAAAAGGAAAAGGCCTCGACGCTGCTGAAGAGAAACCCATCACTTATCATGGTGTTAAGCCGACAAACGCGAAAAAGTCCTCCAAGCCCTCATTTCCAAAAGTTTTTGGAAAACAGATTGTCGAAATGGCCGAGCGCGATAAGCAAATTTATGTCATCTCGCCCGCCACACCTGTCGGGGCATCACTTTTGGATATGATCGAAAAATTTCCCGACCGCTGTAAGGACGTGGGCATTGCCGAAGGGCACGCCGTCACATTTGCAGGCGGCCTCGCAAAGGAAAAAAATTGCAAACCCGTAGTTTCGATCTACTCCACATTCATGATGCGCGCTTTTGATAATATTTTTCACGACGTCTGTCTACAGCGCCTCCCCGTACTTTTTGCTATTGACCGCGCCTCACTCTCTGCAGCTGACGGCTGCACCCACCACGGCATTTACGACCTTTCATTTTTACGCGCGATGCCCAATATGGTCATTGCCGTTCCACGATCAGGAGAACTTTTGCGCGAACTGATGGAATCCGCTTTTTCCTGGAATCGCCCCGTCGCCATACGCTATCCCAATTTAACAACCGAATTTGGCCAGGTAAAGCAGAAGCGTAAATTAGGAAAAGGTGAAGTATTACAAGGTGGTAAAGAGATCGCCTTAATCGCGCTTGGACACATGTGTGACGTGATGTTTGAAGTCGCCGAAATCCTTCGTGAACAAGGATACGAGCCAACAATCATCGATCCGATTTTTGTAAAACCTCTCGATGAAGAACTGCTCTACTCCATCGCACTCACACATAAAAGATTAGTTACGATTGAAGAACACGCTGTGAATAGTGGTTTAGGTGCCGAAGTGGCAAATTGGATGGTCCGCGAAGAGATCCAAAACGTAAAACTCCAGATGATCGGAATTCCTGATCGCTACGTTGAACATGGCGATCGCAAAAATTTGCTGGAAGAAATTGAATTGACAGCAGAACAAATCGCAAAACGGGTGATCGCCTATGATGATTCTCTTATTCCCCAATAAATCCAAACCGGATGCTCAAACAGTCTGCCAAGAAATTTTGGATTTCTTCTCTAAAAACTCCGTAACCGTCGTTGCTGAAGATGAAGCGGCATCAGAACTTGGCTGTGAGATGCTCTCGAATGTAAATAATTCCGAAATTGATTTCATCATCACCATGGGTGGTGACGGAACAATTATCCGCATCTACCATGAATACACTGATATTAATGCGCCGATTTTGGGAATCAATTTAGGCCATCTAGGATTCATGGCTGACGTTCCCGTTCCCGATTTGCACGCCAGTTTAGAAGATCTTCTAAAAGGCGCGTATACAATTGAAGAGCGCACAGTTTTACACGGTGAATCCAATCGCGGTGAAGGAGCTTTTGCAGTAAACGATATCGTCTTTCATCGCGCACGCAATCCCTCGTTAATTGAACTTGCTGTCTATGTCGACGATACCCACTTGAACACATTCAAAGCCGATGGTCTCATTTTTTCTACACCAAACGGTTCAACAGCTTACTCCTTAGCTGCAGGCGGACCGATTATTAGCCCGACACTTGACGCCCTCCTCATTACTCCAATCTGTGCCCACACAATTTCTAACCGCCCCATCGTTCTTCCTACATCATCTGACCTGCGCATCGAATACCTCAGCTCATACGAGTCAATTGAAATAATTTCTGATGGATTAAAAACATTTGAATTAGAAAGAAATGAACAATACCGCGTGCAAAAAAGTCAGAAAAAATTTAGAATAGTGAACCTAAACCGCCGGGATTATTACTCAACACTGAGAAGCAAGCTTGGCTGGACAGGAAAACTATCATGACAACAATTGCACAGCCAGTCAAAACCGCAGAACCGAAGAAATTCGGAACATTTGGCGGCGTATTTCTACCAAGTGTTCTTACAATATTTGGTGTTATTCTTTATTTGAGACTAGGCTGGATAGTAGGAGTTGCAGGGCCCTTAATGTCTGTTGCAATTATATCTCTGAGCTCACTCATCACGCTCATAACCGCCTTCTCACTTTCGTCAATTGCCACAAATATGCGCATTGGCAGCGGAGGTGTTTACTACATCCTTTCACGCACCTTTGGAATCAAAATTGGAAGCGCTATCGGCATCCCCCTATTCTTAGCGCAAGCGATCTCCATCTCTTTTTTCATCTCAGGTTTCGTCGAATCTATCCAAGATCTAGCCCCCCTTATCTCCCCTCAAATCATCCAAATTGCCACGCTGGCTATCATTGTCACCATTGCACTTGTCTCAACAGA